>JAFNRY010000192.1 GCA_017385345.1 Kiritimatiellia bacterium | reverse complement strand
TGGAACGGATCGAACGCGCGGATGTTTCCCAGCGCGGACTGGACGGGCGCGAAATTGCGGTCTTCGCTCTCGGCGTAGTATTCATTCGTGATATACCACGTCATGACAGACGGATGGTTGCGCAGGGTCGCGGCGAGGCATCTGTCGTTGTATTCCTTCCACGCCCAGAACTCCTTGTTCGCGCTCTTTTCGGGAGAGGGATTCGCGATTGTCGCGAAGCCTACGGCGCATGGGATTCCCGCCTCGTCGCAGAAATCGAGGAACTCCGACGAGTTGTAGATGTGCCGCAGGAACTTGACACCACGCAGCTTGTTCGCCCAGATTATGTCGCAGTTGAACTGGCGCTTGCAGCGTTGATCGAAACTCCATCCCCACGTGCTGATGAACGCCCGTGCGTCGCCCTTAACGCGATGGCCGTTCCACATGAGTGCCATCCCCTCCGCCCAGAATTCGCGGAACGCGAATCGCGTCAGCTTCTCGTCCACGACATTCCCATTCGCATCGACAAGCTCCGTCACGAGCTTGAGAAGCGGAAACTCGAACGGGCCCCAGAGCGGCGGATTCTCCCACTTGGCTTCGTCCGCGAATGACAGAAGCTTCTCGTCGCCGTGCCAGACGGAATTGCGGACAGTGAATCCTTCGGGATGCTCCGCCTTTACGCGGATTGTCTTTTCGCGGAACGACGTCACTACCGAAACGCGGCCGATTGCGTTTTCGCCACGCGATTCAAGCGACAACTCACCAATCGCCGAAACTCGTCCAGGTCGGAACATTACCCCCTTGCCATCACGATGTGCCACGATCAAGAAGTCGTTTGTTTCGCCAATGCGAACAAACGACGTGATGTCCGCCTCCATTTCGCCAGAGATGTTCCCGTCCGTCGCGAGACCAGCCGCCTCTTTGCCGTTGACGAAAAGTGCGGCCTCGCCGACTACACGCAGCGCCTTGAATACGACGCGCCTTCCGGCGAACGACGCAGGGACGAGCCGTCGGCAACAGAACCTTTCCTCCTCTTCCTTGATTTCGGCGGGCATCACGGCCTTCGCGCCGGAAGCGCGCGTCCAGCCCTCGTTCATCCGCATGAGTTCGCGGTGCGGCGTCCTCGCGTCCGCAAGACGCGCGAATACGCGGTAAACCTTGCGGCCCGATCCATCCTCGAAATCTACCGCCGCGCGGAACTGTCCGGAAGCGTTGTCTTCGTAGGGAACGTCCAACTTCATCGTCCCAGCCAGTTCCACATCCCTGCGATCCACTTCGGCAAGCGTCTTGCCGTAGTAGTCCGTCACTTTTACGCGGAGCCGTCCTTTGACGGGTGAGCCAAGATAACTTTTGATCGCCACGGCGACATTAGACGCGCCGAAATCGGCTTCCACGGCGAAAGCCACCTCCGGATCGAGCGCCATGTTCGTGAAGACGCGCTGCGGCGCGTATGTAAGCGGTTTTTCGGCGAGGACAATCTGCGTTCCAGGCGTTTCTCTGTCGATGCGAAACGCCTCGCCCGGTTTGACTTCCACCGGACGCGACTCGAGCGTCATCCGCTGAGTGCCGTTGTCATTCATCCACGGCCCGCCGCGCACGAACTCGATGCGCCGGCCATCGTGCCACACCTTGGCGCGGGTAGTCGCATCGTCGCCCGAAAATCCTTCAAGCCGCACATGGTACGATCCCGGCTTGACGCCGTCCGTAAGCAGCAGCCCGTCCTTAGCCGCGCTACGCTCGAGCGTATAATCCGCCTGCGCAGTGCATGCCGCGGCGATGCAGACAAGAGATGCGATTACTTTGTGCATGGCTTGTCTCCTTCCTTGCGATTTTCGCCTGTAAACAATTTATCGGACTTTGCCAGCGAGGGGTCGAGCAGGCGGAAGTACGTCGCAACCGCCTCGCAGTCCGGAAATTCGGTAAGAAGAATCGTGCTGCCGTTGCCATCCGTCACTCCAACGGCGTGACCTGTCGTGGATGCGCGGACTTCAAGCGCAGTGCCGCCGGGACGGACGGAATCGTCGCGCACCACCTTTGCGGAGGTTGCGTCCACGACCATCTCGCCGCAGATGTCGGCAGGATCCTTCGAGAAAAACGCGCGCAAGTCAGCCGCCTTCTGCTCCTCCGCCGTAAGCACGTGGCTTGCGCCGTCGATGACGGATGACGGATTGCCGCCGCCGTTCCGCACGGTATTCAGCGCATAGAGTACAGGCCCGCGCATAAATGCGGCGCGACCCGTTTGCCGCTGCCGTCCGGCAATGGCCTCGACTTTCATCGGAAGATCGAGGACAACCTTCGCGCCGCGCTTCCATTCGCGGCGGATCGTGGCGATAGTCCCGGGCACGACATCGACCTTATCCCCGTCCACCGTGAGCGAAGGGCGTTCGCACCAGCCGGGAATGCGCAGAAGAAAAGCGAACTCGCCGGGCTTCTCGGGATTCAGCGTGAACGCGATCCTGCCGCCCGTGGGATAGTCCGTACGTTCCTCAACGCGCACCTTCAATCCTTCCAGCTCCGTCACCAGGTCGCATTCCGAATAAAGATTGGCGAACAGCCTGTCGCCGGACTTGTAGAAAAGGTACTCGGGGAGTTCCGCCATGATGCGGCGGAAGTTGTTCGGGCAGCAGTAGGTGTCGCTCGGGTAGTAGACGCGCTCGCCTTCGAGCGGAATGTAGTAGCGCACCTTGCGCCCGTCCTTGGACTGCGCCCCGAAAAGCGAATTGTACATCGTGCGCTCGAGCGCGTCGCCCCAGCGGGCGGACGGCTCATCCGAGCACTGCACCAGCAGATCCCAAAGACGTACCTGGAACGCCGTGGAGCACGTCTCGCCTATTCCCGTGCGCGCGGACTGGTCGTCCGTCCAGCATTCCCAGAGGCCGCACGCGCCCGAGACGAGTGTGCCGTCGCCATCAAGCATGAACGCGGCGGCTTCGTCGGCTACTCGGCGCAAGGCCGGCGTAGGACGGCTCTGGAACTCGAGCTGGACGATCGCCTGATAGAGATGTGTGGCGCTGTGTCCGTAAAGGCCGTGGGCGCGGCCGATTGTCACAGGCGCATACCACGTGTCAAGCCCGCGCTCGCGCGTGCAGAAGTCAAGATAGCGGCGGTTGCCCGTCTCGCGGTACAGCATCTCCATTCCCCAGCAAAGTCCCACTGCGGCAGCCGTTCCTGATATGTAGGCGTCTTCCCAGCCCTCCGGCATCGTGTGCCAGTTGCGGATGATGTAGTCCGCCGCGCGCTCCGCGGCGGCGAGGGAGCGCTTTTCGCCGAAGTAATGGTGGTCGACCGCGAGACCGAGGATGATGAATCCCGTCTCGGCGAGATCCCAATAGCCCCACAGCCGCGAATCCTCCCTGAGACATCCAATGTAGCCGTCGGCGTCTTGCGTCTTCAGGAGCTCGTCGACGACATAATTCTTGAGTCTCAGCACTTCCGGGTCCCCCGTATAGGCGGCGAACCGCGCGGCGTATTCGATCAACTTGCCCGTGCCGACGGAATCGCCGCCCAGCTTTTTCGCGCGGAAATGGTTGAGGAACTGGTTCTCAAGCTCTATCTTGAGGAGATTGCCGTAAATGGTCAGGTCAATCCTGCGGCCGATTTCGCCGCGCACCTTGATTTCGCGCAGATCGATCTTCCGCCAATTATGCGCGCAATCCGGAGCCTGCGCGTCAGCCGCAACCGCGACCAAAGCCGCAAACGCCATCGCCTATTTCTTTATCATATCGGACATCAATCTTGGACGTCTCGTCGCGCCCGTTCCATCGCCAGTCGTTTGGTGCGTCAAAAAGAGCCGTTGTTGGACTTCAGTTCGAGATGTCCCCAGCACACCGACTCGTCAACCGTGCCGCCGGGCAGATGCAGGAGTTCAAGCTTGGCGGGCTTGCCAGCCCAGCGGTCCAGTAGAAACGTCAGCTTCCGGCTCCCCGTCTCGTCCTTCTCCGACCAGGTGACGGTTTCCTCGCGCGCCGTCTCGCCGTTTACGCGGAGCGCGACTCGAATTGGTCGATCCTTCACGACCGCGACCGTCACCTCCAGCCTTGGATCGCCCTCCGGTACGCATGCCACGTCACGAACGAAACCGGTAGGCTCAGTGCCGCGGTACTTCGTAGGATGCGTCCGGACGTAGCCATAGTCGATCACTCCGCGTGGGAAATGAAGGGCCTCGACATAGCCTGGCTGGCGGTCGCGTCCGCACGGCATGGCCTTCCAGCCCGGGTAGAGCGCGTCAAGCGCATTCTGCACATGGCGTGTCGGATCCTTGTCGTATAACTCGGAAGCCACCGGCAGCTTGGCGGCAAAACGAATCTTCTTCATCTCCTCGGGCGAATACTTAGTCCCGGCAACGGGTCCGGCGTTCCACGTCGGCAGATACGCGTCGGGAACAGGCTCCGAGACCGAGACGACAAAGGTCTCCCGCCCCGACTCGTCCCGCTCGACACGGCCGCCATATCGGGCTACCACGTCACGCGCCAGCTTCTCGGACACGCGGTACACTTCGGCAAGGTCATAGTTGGAGCCCAGGAACTTGGCGTGCAGGTTGACCGTGCTCTTGAACTTCTCGGGAATGCCCTTGAGACCATGCGCGCAGCCAAGTATGCCGCCGACGTTCGACGGGTTGCAGTCGGAATCCCAGCCGCAGCGCATGGAGATCTCCACCGACTTCTCAAAGTCGCCGCCGCCGTAGAGAAGCCCAAGAACGATGCATGCGCCGTTGAGCCGGACGTCCGCGCCGCCAATAGAATCGCGCAGCGCCTTCTTGTTGTAGTTCGTGCATATCTTCTGCCACGCATTCGACCAGCAGCCGGGGCTTTCGCGATGCCACGCGCGCACGTTGCGCACCATCTGCGCATAGTCGCATTCGGCCGGAATCGCCTTTAGACCTTCGTCCAGGAGCCGGTCCACGTCGTCGGTGAAATACGCCTCGGCATAGAGCGCGCCGATGAATTCGCCGGCCCAGACGCCGTCACCCCAGTTCATCAGCCGCCCGAACACGTTGCCAAGCCGAATGGCCTCCTGCGGAAGCCCCGGGGCGATGATGCCTGAATAGTCCGCCTCGATCTGGTAGTCTATGGCGTTGCCAAAGTCGGTATAGTGCGGATGGGACGAGTCGGGCGGCGCGATGCCCTTGCGAAGGTTCGTGCGCCCCTGAAGGTTCGCGCACCATAGGTAGTGCTCCGTGTTCGCGAAGTCTATGCCGGCCTGGCGCGGCGACACGTCGAGCCCGTAGTCCTCCAGCGTCTTGAGAAACGTCATCTCCACGAAGAGGTCGTCGTTCCCATACGAATAGAGGTCGTGGAAATTCGCCTCCCAAGTCGGCACCGCCTCGGCCGGCATTATCCTGTCGACGAACTTGAACTCCGTCGGCTGCCCCCACGCAACGCCGGCCATCTGCCCGACCCAGGCGCCCTGCATCTTGTCCCTGAACTCCTCGAGCGACAAGCGACGCTCCCCGTCCTTTCCGAACGCCATACCCGC
>JAFNRY010000191.1 GCA_017385345.1 Kiritimatiellia bacterium | reverse complement strand
AGATCCGTTTTCGCGGCGCAGCAGCGGCTCGAGGATCGCCGCCGCTTCCGCCGGTTCGCCGATCGCGCGGCGCAGCGACGCGGGAAGCGCCGCGAGAAGAGCCGCGATCTTCTCCCTTAGAAACCCCGGCACGAGCCAGTCCGCCCGCCAGAGGACGAGCGCGGCCGCGTCTTCCCGCCGCACGATGCAGGTTATGCCGTCGCGCTCCGGTTCGCCCGGCGTGTTGCGGTATTCGAGCCGAAACACCGCCTTGCCGGCCACGATTCGGTCCGGGAAACCGGCGTCCGCCGAATCGTCGCGCGGCAGCCATTTCGCGGGATCGAGCGCAAACGCGGCTTTTTCCGCGTCCGTCGCGCCGCGGAGCCATTTTCCGAACGCGCCGGTCGAGCAGATGCCTGGGGGAACCGCCGCATCGAAATGCGCGACGAGCGCGTCCGTGTCGAAAAGCGAAATATTGCGCCGCCTATCCGCCCTTTCGCGCATCCGGGCGATAGTTTCGAGATTCGCCGCCACTTCGGGCGGACGGCGGGGATACTCGCCGAGGACGAGCGCGCGAAGCAGGAAAAGCGAACGCGACGCCGTCGGATCGATGCGGCTGTAGTCGCGCCTTCGCCCGTCCGCCACGACGAGTCCATAGAGCGTCACTCGCTCGAGCGCCCGCACGAAGCCGTTCTGCGCGTCCCACTGCGGGTCGTGCCAGCTGTACCTGCAGGCGGAGCCGACGGCCTTTTCAATCCAGCGCGGGTCGATCGCCGCGACGTTGCGCGCGAAGAGCCTGGACGTTTCGACCAGCTCGCCGGCGACGATCCATTCGCTTTTCTTCTTCGCCTTCGCGAGGACCGACCCTGGATGGACCGAAAAGCGCATCCCGTGCGCCCCGCGGTAGAGGCCCTCCTCGTCGTCGTAGCGGCCGATCTGCGAGGCAAGCCCCGTCATGAGAGCCATGTGGAGAGCGTCGCTTCCTCCGTTGTCGGCGCGCGTGTCGAGATCCATCCGGGCGCACACTTCTTCGAGCTGGCGCGCGACGGCGCGCCACTCGCGCATCTTCTGGAACGACAGGTAGTTCTTCTTCGCCAGCGCGCGCAGCTTCGACTGCGACAGCGACCGGCATTGCTCGTCCCACCAGCGCCAGAGTTCGAGTGTACCGAGGAAATCGGAGCCCGGGACGCGGAAGCGCGCGTGCGCGGCGGCGGCCTTGTCCTTTTCATCGGGGGGCCTGCGGCGCGGGTCGTCGCAGCCCATGGCCGCCACAACCGGCAGCGCCGACGGAAACGTGGCGAGGGAAGAAGCGCTCAGAAGCATTTTTCCGAGGCGAGGCTCCAGCGGCATGCGCGCGAGCCGCCTGCCCGTCGCGGTCAGATCGACGCGGTCCCCGGCGCGGCGTATCGCGCCGAGTTCGAGGAGTTCGCGCCAGCCGTCGCGCACCACGCCCGGCCTGGGCGGATCCAGAAACGGGAAACCCTCGATCGCTCCGAGTCCGAGATCGAGCATTGAAAGCAGAACGCCGGCGAGGGAACTGCGCTGTATTTCGGGCGCGGTCCATTCCTGCATCGCCGCGAAGTCCTCCTCCGAATAGAGGCGCACGCACGTTCCCGGCGCGGTCCGCCCGCATCTTCCGGCGCGCTGCTTGGCCGAAGCCTGCGAAATCCGTTCGATCTGGAGGCGCTGGACCCGCGTGCGGTAGTTGTAGCGCGGCACGCGCGCGAGCCCGCCATCTACGACCGCCTTTATGCCCGGTATGGTGAGGGAGGTCTCGGCGACGTTCGTGGCGAGGACGATCTTGCGCGCCGGAGCGGGCTTGAAGACGCGCTCTATGTCGCCCGGCGGGAGGGAGGCCATGAGCGGCAGAACAGCGTCGCCGGGGAAGGCGGCGGACAGCGCCTCGCCAGCCTCGCGGATTTCACGCTCGCCGGGCAGAAAAACGAGAATGTCGCCGGCGGCGGGCAGCATCGACACCGCACGGACCGTCTCGCGCGCCAAATCCGCCTCGTCGGGGTCTTCCGGCGGCATGTAAAGCGTCTCGACGGGATACAGGCGCCCGGGAACGTCGATGAGCGGCGCGCCGCCGAAGAACTCCGAAAAGCGCCCGCCGTCGAGCGTCGCGGAGGAAACGACGACGCGCAGATCGCCGCGTTTGGCGAGCAGCCTTTTGCAGATGCCGAGAAGAAAGTCTATGTTGAGCGAGCGTTCGTGCGCTTCGTCGATGATTACGGCGTCGTACGCGCGAAGCAGCGGATCGGACCGCGTCTCCGCTAAAAGGACGCCGTCGGTCATGAACTTGACGCGGGTGTTTTCCGAAACGCATTTGCCGAAACGGTGCTGCCAGCCGACCGTTCCGCCGACGGTCTCGCCGAGCTCCGCGGCGACGCGCGTCGCGGCCGCGACCGCCGCTATGCGCCGCGGCTGCGTGCAGGCGACGCGGGCCGCGCCGCCGAGCGCCTCCAGCACCATCTTCGGAAGCTGCGTCGTCTTCCCGGACCCGGTGCCGCCGCACACCACCAGCGCGCGGCTTTCGCGCAGACGCCGGACGATTTCGGCGCGGTGCTCGCTTACAGGCAGAACCTGCATCAATCGTTCTTCGGAGCCGCGCGCCCGCCGGCGAGATAATCGCCGGTAACGTCGTCCGCCGGCACGTCCGATACGCGCCCGGGATGCTCCCACGTGCGCCAGAACCGCGTCCCCGCCGGCGATTGCGACCACCGGCTCGCGTAGATGCGCTTCTCGGGCCGCGTCGCATCGGCCTTCAATGCGTCGGCCAGAAACCAAACTCTGTCCTCGCGCTCCTTTTCGCCGGAGGCCAGGACGTGCCATCCACCCTTCGACCATACTTCCACCCACGAATGGTTGCCGGGCTTCGCCGTCCAGTTGCAGCCGACAAGCCGCGCCGGCACCCCAACCGCCCGGCACGCATCGACAAGTATGATGGATATCCCCGTGCACGACGCCATGCCTATCCTCATCGAATGGCGCGGCGACTGCCGGGCCTTGTCGCGCTTGGGACTGTAATGGACGTTTATCATGTCCCAGATCTTGCGGTCGAGCTCGACGGCAGCGGCGTAGTTATCGTTGCAATCCGCGACAAGTGGGGAGAAACGGTCGCGGAACTCCGCGCGCCAGTCGTCGCGCTCCTCGCGGATCACGGAATACGGCAATACGTAGTCGAGGAACACGGAATCGGGGCACTCCTCTGGCGCGGAAATCCGCGCCGCCTCCGCAAGGCGGCAGTTCTCTTCGAGGTAGGCGGCAACACGATGGAGCAGCAGCAGATATACCGTGACGTTTTCGGGTTGAACCCTATTGTCTCTAGTTTACAGACGGCTCAGCTTGTTGTCGACGAAATAGGATTGCGCCGCGATGCCGT
>JAFNRY010000190.1 GCA_017385345.1 Kiritimatiellia bacterium | reverse complement strand
GCGATCGTCAAGATCTTCGTCGCGTCGCGGCGGCCGGCGGATTCGGAAGCCTTGGCCACCTGGTCGTACTTGATTTCGTCGCAGAGGCCCTTGAGGGACTGCACGTGGGTGATGGCGGCCGTAAGAGTTGTTTTACCGTGGTCGACGTGGCCGATCGTGCCGACGTTCACGTGCGGCTTGCCGCCGCGATCGAATGTTTCCTTTGCCATTTCTGACTCCTGTGGTTTTTTCTCTTCCTTCTCTCCCGCATGGAGCCACCTAGCGGAATCGAACCGCCGACCTCATCCTTACCAAGGATGTGCTCTACCTACTGAGCTAAAGTGGCCTCTCGCAAGAGAGAATTACGACAAAGTATATCACACTTCCACATATTTGCGCAAGAACTTTTAATAGCACAAAAAGAGCGCGTTGCGCGGCGCGTCAGGCGAATATGAGCGTTGCGGCGCCGGCGAGGACGCAATAGGGGCCGAAAAGCCAGAAGCCGCGCCCCTTGAGCGTCGCCACGAGGAACTTCAGGGCGAACCAGCCGACGACGGCGGCGACGGCGGCTCCTGCGGCAAGCTCCGGCCAAGAGTGGAGCGCGGCGGCCTCCGCGGCCGCCCCCGCCTCCCCCGCCGCGCCCTTGGCGATCTCGAGGACCAGCCCGCCCGCTATGAGCGGCGCGCACATGAGAAACGAAAACTCGGCGCTCTCCTCCGCCCCGGCCTTCGCGGCCCTCGCGCAGGCGAGGGTCATGCCGCTGCGCGAGACGCCGGGCAGAAGCGCCGCGGCCTGGCCCAGCCCCATGAGCAGCGCCGTCGCGAACCCGACTGGCCTCCCGCCGCGCGGCAGAAACCGCGTCGCCGTCAGAACCGCGCCGGTGAACACGAGCATGCAGCCAGTGAACCTGGCGCTCTCGAAACACCCGTCGATCTGCCTCTTTAATAGGAAATAGGCCGCCACGGCCGGCAAAGACCCCGCGACGATCTTCGCCGCGTAGAGCCACGCCGCCTTCCGCGCCGCCGCGTCCGCCCCGGGCGCGAAGCACCCGCCGAGAAGCCGCGCTATCGTCTTCCGGTAGAACGCGACGACGGAAAGAAGCGTGCCGGCGTGCAGGCACACCTCGAGCCTCATGCCGCATTCGCCGCCGCCGAAGAGGCTTTGCGCCAGCACCAGATGGCCGGAGCTCGAGATCGGCAGGAACTCCGCCACCCCTTGCAGCACGGCCAGAAACAGAACTTCTCCCATACCGCAGGAATTATACCACATCGCGCGCCACGCAGCCCGCCGCACTTTTGGTATAATGCCCATGCCGGACGGCGGCGCCGAGATCCTGGAAAAACGGCGCATGGCGGCCGGACGGCGGCAGAAGGAGAAAACGCAATGAAGTTCAAAATAACGCGCAACGGTTTCGTGGAGAGTCTGAAGACGGTCCAGAACATAGTGCCGGCGAGGTCGTCGCTGCCGGTTCTCCAGAACGTGCTGCTGAAAGCCGAGGGCGGAAGGCTCGAGCTGACGGCGAGCGACATAGACATGACCGTGCGCACGTCGGCGGAATGCGAAACCGTCGAGCCCGGCGCCTCGACGCTACCCGTGAAGATGCTCTTCAGCACCATGTCCAAGGCGCCCGAAGGCGTGGTGGAGGTCGAAATCGACGAAAACGAAAACGCGACGATCCTCGCCGGCTCCGCCCGCTTCAACCTCTCCGGCCTGCCTGCGAAGGAATATCCGGCGCTGCCGGGGCTCAACGGCGCGAAGACGCTCGAGACCGACTGCCTCTCCCTGAAAGAGATGCTGCGCAAGACCGCCTTCGCCGCGGCCGCCGACGACACGCGCCGCCCGCTCATGGGCGTCCTGATGAGATTCCGCGCCGGCAAGTTCACCATGGCGGCGACCGACGGGCGCAGGCTCGCCCTCGTCGAAAAGGAGATGGAGATCGCCGACGGGGAAGAGACGGACATGGTAGTCCCCTCGCGCGCCGCGCTGGAGCTCGAGCGCGCCCTGGCCGCCGTGCCCGCCGGGGGCGAAGGCGACGACCGCGTCGTGATCAGGGCCGCAGGCAACCAGGCCGCCTTCGCGTTCGGCAAAACCGAAGTGTTCTCCAAGCTCATCGAAGAGGCCTACCCCAACTACGAGCAGGTCATCCCGCGCGACCTCCCCAACAAGGCGACCATCGACCGCGCGCTTTTGGCGAACGCCCTCGAGCGCACGAGCATCGTCTCCGTCGCCGCCTCCATATCCACCAAGTTCGTCTTCGACAACGGCGTCCTCAACGTCTCGGCCACCTCCCTCGACCACGGCTCCGCAAAGGACGAAGTCCCGGTCAAGTACTCCGGCGAGCGCCTCGAAGTGAACTTCAACCCGATTTACGTGCTCGACGCCCTGAAGTCGATCGACGACGACGAAGTCGTGTTCGAACTCAAGGACGGCCACCACCCGGGCGTGCTGAGGTGCTCCATCCCCTACATCTACGTCATAATGCCGCTCCACATATCGTAATCGGCGCGGACGGACCGAACCAGCGGCGCGCCGCCGGCGCGCCGGCTTTCCCCATATGAGAGTTTTCACGGACAGAAACTACCCCATAATAATCTCCTGCGCGAAGGAGCTTTCGCGCTGGACGGAGAAAGAGGCCGTCGCCATGGGGTACGGAATAGTCGAGGCCACCGCCAACACGGTGGTCGTGCGCGGCGCGATGCGCGACGTCATGCGCCTCAACCTCGAGCTGAGGACGGCCCACCGCGTGCTGGTGCCGCTCCTCAGGGCGTTCTGCGCCAACATACGCGACCTGTACAGGCTGGCCTACAGCATCGACTGGGAGAACCAGCTCGAGGCCGACGGCTACTTCTCGGTCTCCTCGGTCGTCCACAACCGCACCGTGCGCGACACGCGCCTTCCTTCGCTGTACGTGAAGGACGCGATAGCCGACAGGATGCGCGACAAGTGCATGCGGCGGCCCGATTCCGGCGGCGAGAACAGGGGCGCGGCCGTATTCGTCTATTGGGAGGACAACGAGGCGATCATATATCTCGACACCTCGGGCGAACCGCTCTCCAAGCGCGGCTACAGGAAGATCCCCGGCTCCGCGCCCATGCAAGAGACGCTGGCGGCCGCCTGCATCATGGCCATGGGTTGGAAAGGCGACCGGCCCTTCCTCTCGCCGATGTGCGGCAGCGGAACGCCGGCGATAGAAGCGGCCATGATCGCCCTGCGCAAGGCGCCCGGCTCCCTGAAGGGCCACTTCGCCTTCCAATCCATCAAAGGCTACAACAGGCTCATCCCCGGCGAGAAGGCCCCGACGGTGGCGCCGCGCCAGACGGCTGGCGCCTCCCCGGCGCAGATATGGAAGGAAATGGTCCTCCAGGCCCGCGCCAGGGAAAAAACCTCTCTTGACATTCCGATAATCGCTACCGACATTTCGCCGGAAGCCGCGGACTACGCCCACACCAACGCAATCGCGGCCGGCGTCGCGCAGTTCATACGCTTCGGCGCCTGCGACTTCGCCGACAGCCCCGTGCCGGACGCGCCGGGCGTCGCGTTCTTCAACCCGGAATACGGCATCCGGCTCGGCACCGTGGAGGAACTCGCTCCGGTTTACAAGAGGATAGGCGACTTCCTCGCCGGCAAATGCAAAGGCTGGACCGGCGGACTGATCACGGGCAGCCCCGAACTGTCGAAGATGGTGGGCTTGAAACACACCAAACGAATCCCCTTCTTCAACGGTCCGATCGACTGCCGCCTTTTCATATACGAAGGTTGCGAAAAAGAAGACGGGCCGGCGCCCGCGGATGCGCCGGAGAACGGAGCTGAAGATGGCGGACAGGGCGTTTGACATGAGCGAGTTCATGCGGAAGGACGGGCCGGCGGAGGCGCCGTCCGCGGCGGAAACGGCGGAGGAATCCGCCGCGGCGCCGGAAGCCACGGACGGCGGGGACGGCGGGGAGAATCTGGAACTCGACGTCCAGAAGGCGGTCGTCGAAGAGCTCGCGGCGGACAAGGTGCGTCTCGAAAGGCGGCTCGAAGAGCGGGCGGCGCGCCTGCGCTCCGCGGCCGATTCGTACATGGCGCTCATGGAACGCTGCGCCTGGCTTGAAAGCCGCCTCGCCGCGGCGGAAAAGAACCGCGATGCCGGCGCGCGCGCCGACGCCCTCCGCCGGGAAAACGAAAAGAAGAACGGGGAAATCGCGAGGAAGGACGCCGAAATCGCGCGGCTCCTCTCGAGGGAAATCGACATGCAGGAGCGCAATCCGAACGCGCTCGCCCTTCTCGACCGCGACGCGGAGCTGCCGGACAGGTTCCCCGGCGAATCACGCGACCACGCCATCGAAGCGATCAGAGAGGCCGCCGCGAAGGCGGAAAAGGAAGGCTTCGTCCGCAAGGCGCAGGTGCTCGAAGGCGTGCTCGTATCCAACGAACCCAACGGCACGCTGGCCGCGCGCAGAAGCGAACTCGCGGCCGTCCTCGCGAAGAACAACAACCTCGTCACGGGCGAAGTGATCGAATACCTGAAATCCCGCGGGCTTTCGCACGCGAGGGAAGGCGGATTCCTCTCCGCCGCGGAGATACTGCGCTTCTACTACTGATACCGACACCGGCGCCGGGCCGCGCCCGGAAAAACTGAAGGCAACGGAAATGAAAAAGCAACTAAAAGGCACGATAACGGCGCTCGTGACGCCGTTCAACAAAGACGGCTCCGTGGACTACGGCGCGCTGAAAGCCCTCGTGGAGGGCCAGGTCGCCGGCGGCGTCGAAGGCATATGCAGCGTCGGCACGAGCGGCGAATCGCCCACCCTGTCGCACGAAGAACACCACGAAGTTCTCTCGAAGACGATGGAATACGCCGCCGGACGCGTGGCGATCGTCGCCGGCACCGGCGCCAACTCCACGGCGGAGGCGGTCTCGCTGACCAAGGCGGCCATAGCCATGGGCGGCGCGGACGCGACGCTCCAGGTCGTGCCGTACTACAACAAGCCAAACGCCGAAGGCCTCTACCGCCACTTCTCGACGATAGCGGACCTCGGCCTGCCCGTCGTCCTCTACAACGTGCCCGGGCGCACCGGCCGCGAACTCCCGCTCGACGTGGTCGCGCGCCTCGCGAAGCATCCGTGCATCGCGGCGGTGAAGGAGGCCTCCGGCTCGGTCGATCGCGTCAGCGCCGTGCGCGCCGCCGCGCCGTCCCTCGCCGTGCTCTCCGGCGACGATTCGCTCGCCCTCGCCATGGCCTCCGCCGGCGCCGCCGGCGTGATCTCCGTGGCCTCCAACGTCATCCCGCGCGAAATGGGCGACATGATGCGCTTCGCGGCGGCCGGCGACTTCGCCTCCGCCATGAAACTCCACGCGAAATACTGGCCGCTCTTCCGCGACCTCTTCATCGACACCAACCCGATCATGGTGAAAGAGGCTCTCGCCCTCATGGGGAAAATCGAACTCTCCTTCCGCCTGCCGCTTTGCGAAACGACGGAGGAGAAACGCGGAAAACTCCGCGCGACGCTCGCCGCGCTCGGCCTGGTCCGGTAGATGGCCGCCGCCGTCCCGCGAATCGGCTTCGGCTACGACAGCCACGTCTTCGAGGAAGGCAGACCCCTCGTCCTCGGCGGCGTGGCCATTCCCGGCTGCGCCGGCCTTAAGGCCCACTCCGACGGCGACGCGCTGATCCACGCGCTCATAGACGCCATGCTCGGCGCCGCCGCCCTCGGCGACATCGGCGCCCATTTCCCCGACACGGACGCCCGCTGGAAAGGCGCCGATTCGCGCGACCTTCTCGCAAGAACCGCCGCGCTCGTCGAAAAGGCCGGCCTGCGCCTCGGCAACGCCGACGTGACCGTCATATGCCAGAAGCCGCGCCTGCGCCCCTTCATCGACGCTATCCGCGAATCGCTCGCCGCCGTTTTGCGCGTCGAACCGTCCGCGATTTCGGTAAAAGGCAAGACAAACGAAGGCATGGACGCCGTCGGCCGCTCCGAGGGCCTCGCCGTCCATGCCGCCGTGTTGCTTCTCCCCCTCTGACGCAGCAGAGAGGGAGAAGCCGGCCGTCTTCCGTCAGGAAGCCTTGACCTTCGCCTTGGCGCCCGCCGTGCGGCGCACGCCGTCGGTTCCGACGATGGATATCGAGATCACGAGCTCCGTTCCGTCGGCGATGCCGTCCATCTGCTCGTTCCACGCGAGATTGGCGAATCCGTAGCCGCTCTGCACGATCGCGAGCGTGACGCTGCGCGTTTCCTCGCCTTCCTTCCAGGTCGCCGTCGCGCCGTCGCCCGCCGCCGTGTCCGCCGCGAGATTCCGGCCGCTGAGCACGATCGGCTCGCCACGCGCCACAACGCCGGCCTCGCCGGATCCGTCGTTGCAGACCGCATCTACCCTCGGCTTGGCGGACTGATCGTCCACGTTCGTCCAGCTGAAGCGGTCCTTTGGTATTTTCAGCTCCTTGAGCGGAGTGATCCGGACATTCAGTTCGTTCATGTCCGTCAGCTGGCCGTCGTCGCCCACCACCCCGGAAAGTTCCGCGTGGACCCTGAGCCAGTCGTTGAGGGATACGGCCATTCCGTCGAGACCGAGGCGCTGTATCGCCTCTATGAACCCGTTGAGCGCGCCGCGCATATCGTGGAACTGTCCGCGGACGTACCCGTTTTCGATCGCGTACTTCACCACCTGGTCGAGGTAGAACGTCGTGCGGTCGGTTATCACCGGGCGCTTGAACATTTCGAGCGTACTCGGGTTGCGCGTTTCCATAACGCGGTATTTCATCTTTGCTTTTACGGTTGCCATGACGGCACCTTCCTTTCTTTTCGGATTCCGGCCGTATTCTTTCGTTTTGCGCCCGTCCGGCAGACCGGACGCCTTCCGGACGCGCCGGGGAGTTTTCCTCCGGCGCCTGTATGTATCCGGTTCTTGGAAGCAATCCGCCGCGCTTTTTTGTTTTTTACTATGTTTTTCAACATCTCCCCCGTTTGTTGATAACTGTTAGATAAGTGTAAACATATAAACGCCTTACTACTGGTAAACAATCGTTATTTACCATAAAATAGAACTATACACTTGAAAACGCATCGTTTTATATTAATGTTATCTAACTCTGTGCGTTTTGTTTTGTTTGTTGACAACTTGCGTCTCGCGCTGTTTTTTGCAGCCGTCCTGTATTTTAGGTATAATATCCGGCGTGGAAACGAAAACAACTGGAGAATACGACGTGATAGTGATCGGCGGAGGGCACGCCGGTTGCGAGGCAGCGCTCGCCGCCGCCCGGATCGGCGTGAAAACCCTCCTCGTGGCTTCCGACGCTTCATCGATTGCGAAAATGCCGTGCAACCCGGCCATCGGAGGACTCGCCAAAAGCCATCTTGTATATGAAATCGACGCCCTCGGCGGGGAAATGGGGCGAAACGCGGACGCAACCGCCCTTTCGGCCAAGACGCTCAACACCAGCCGCGGACCGGCGGTCCGGGCTACACGCACCCAGTGCGCGAAAAGCGAATATGCGGCAAGGATGCGCCGCGTGGTCGAATCGCAAGAAAATCTCGACGTTCTCGAAGATTCAGCGACGGGATTCATTATCGAAGATCGGGCGGCGGACGAAAAAGCGAAGCACCCGGCTGAAGATCCGGCGCAGAATGCCAGCATCTCCCCCCGGCGCCGCTGCGCCGGCATCGTGACGGAAAACAACGGAAGATTCCTCGCGAATGCCGTTGTCGTAGCGGCCGGCACTTCCCTCGAGGGAAGGACGTGGATAGGGAAAGAAGGCAAAAAGAGCGGCGGAGACGGCAGAAAAGCCTCCGACGCGCTCGCCGAAGCAATAAAAAACCTCGGATTCACCGTGTTCCGCCTCAAAACTGGCACGCCGCCACGTCTTGATGCCGCATCTTGCGACTTTACCAAGTGCATCAGGCAAGACGGAGAGAATCCGCGACCATTGTTCCACGTGGAACACATCAACCCGGAGACAAACGCAGAAGATCAAAAAGAGATGTTCCACGTGGAACATTCCTGCGGAACGCACACTGTTTGTTCCACGTGGAACATCGGAGCAAACGATAAACGGAAAAAACTCCCGGAACAGCCTTGCTGGATGACCCATACGACGCCAGAAACCCACTCGATAATCCGCGAGAATCTCCAATCCTCCGCCCTGTACGGCGGAGCAATAAAAGGCACGGGGGTCAGATATTGTCCTTCAATAGAAGATAAAATAGTCCGCTTCGAAGGTGTTGAGAGCCACCATGTCATGCTCGAACCCGAGGATTCTTCCGGAAAAGTTATTTATCCAAACGGATTGAGCTGCTCTCTCCCGCACGAAACGCAGGAAAGAATGGTCCGTTCCGTCCCCGGACTGGAAAACGCCCGCTTCCTCGCGTACGCCTACGCAATAGAATACGACGCGATCGACGCCCGCGAATTGAAGCATTCGCTGGAAACAAAAGAAATTGCAGGACTCTTCTTCGCCGGACAGGTAAACGGAACGACTGGCTACGAGGAAGCTGCGGCGCAGGGGTTGATGGCCGGCATCAACGCCGCCAAACACTCCCTCGGTCTGCCTCCTCTTATCCTCAGCCGAAACGACGCCTATATCGGCGTCTTGATAGATGATCTTACTGTGAAGGGTACGGACGAACCTTACAGGATGTTCACAAGCCGGGCCGAACGGCGCCTCGTATTGCGCCAGGACAACGCCGTATTCCGACTTGCCGACGCCGCTGACGCCGCCGGCATAGTATCGAAAGAAAAGATTGCCGCCATACGAAAGATGGCTGACATGATTTCTTCGACGGTCGCCTTGGTCCTTGCCGCTCCAAAGGGCTCGAAAATCAACAGTAACCTCATCGATGAATCCATCGCCTCCATTCCGGAGGAATGCAAAAGGTGGTTCGACGAAAGCGCTGTCCGGGAGGAAATCGCAATCGAAATCAAGTACTCTCCTTATATTGAGCAAGAGATAAAAGCGGCAAATCGTGCGAAAAAGGATGAAAATATAAAAATACCGCTTTCGTGGAACTATGACAAATGTCTCGCGATGCGGTACGAAAGCCGGGAGAAACTCAAACGTTGGCGTCCGGAAACTCTCGCGCAGGCTGCCAAGATACCCGGCGTAAACCCGAGCGATATCGCCATTCTTTCCATACTCTTGAAAAGAGGCTGATGCAAACTTATTCCAATCGGTTACAATATGAAGAACAAAACATCGCAGAAATCGAAAACAAATCTGAAAAAGACACTAAATAAAATATCGGCGGCGTTTTTCTGCGCCTGCCTCGCCGTTTGCCGGCAAGCCGCGGCGAACGGAACGCCGCAGACCGGAGAAGGGGATGAAGTTCCGGCATCCATCTTCGAGCCTTCGCATGAAACCTTGATCTCTCATCGCGGAGAATCGTTCGACGCCCCGGAAAACACTCTTCCAGCCTTCAAGACTGCCGTGGAACGCGGTTTCGGCTTCGAATGCGACATTTACCTATCGAAAGACGGTCGCGTATTCACGTTCCACGATTCAAACCTGCGGCGCACCACCGCCGGCGCCAATACCAACAAATGCTGCGACATTTCCTGGACGGAACTGGAAAAACTCGACGTTGGCTCGTGGGGCAGATGGAAGAAATCCCGATTCGCCGGAACCCGTCCGGCTCTCCTTGAAGAAGTTCTACAGCTTGCGCGCGACGGACGCCGGATTTTCGTCGAAGTCAAGACCGGTCCGGAAATAGTGCCTTACATAAAACGGATATTCGCCGCGCAGAAAAAAGCAACGCCCGCCAATGCCTTGTTCATTGCTTTCAATGAAGAAACGTGCGCAGAATTGAAAAGACAAATACCAGAATACAAAACCTTCCTCCTTGTCTCCCCGAGAATAGGAGCTCCTCTTTCCCGTTCTATCGATTTGATAGACAAACTGACAGAACTCGGTGTCGATGGAGTTGATTGCTGCTTCAACAAGAACATTGTGACGAAAGAATACGTCAAAGCCGTGCGCGACGCCGGTTTCGAGTTCCACATCTGGACCGTCGATAATCTCGACGATGTAAAAGAAGCATTCAAGCGCGGTGTACAGTCTGTCACTACAAATTGCGCTAAAAAGTTGCTTGATTCATACAAAATCACAAAAAATCAATAAATCAATATTTATATACATCCGGCATTATCAACAATATCAACAAAATTATCAACTTATCTACAAATGTTAATATATCTGTTCACTGCGTCTTTTCCGTCGGAGAATCTTTTAG
>JAFNRY010000189.1 GCA_017385345.1 Kiritimatiellia bacterium | reverse complement strand
GGTCACCACCCCGAGGAACTTGCCGTGATGGTCGGTCACAGGGAATATGTTGCGATGTGCATGCGTGATGACTTTCACCAATTGTCCGAGGTCCATCTCGGGCGAAACCTGCTTGTAGTCGGTCTCTATCTGCGACTTCAGGTTGATTATGGTGAGTATGGCCTGGTCTTTATCATGGGTAATGAGTTCGCCCTTGCGTGCCAGTCGCATAGCGTAGATGCTATGTGGCTCGAATGTGTTGATTGTGAGGTATGACGCAACCGACACAATCATGAGCGGCACGAAGAGGTCGTAGCCGCCAGCCGACCGCAAGTACGTAGAGCCGACCGATCCGCTGATCAAAGAGCGGCTCGAATGGTTCAAGGACCAGAAGCTCGGCATCATGATGCACTTCGGCCTGTATTCCGAAGCCGGCATCATCGAATCGTGGCCGCTCGACGACGACGCCAAGAAATGGAGCCGCCGCGAAGTCGATTGGACGGACGACAGCGACGAGTTCAAGAGTCAGTACTGGAGCCTCGCAAAGAGCTTCAATCCGATACGCATTGATGCCGGCAAATGGGCCGACGCCGCGAAGGAAGGCGGTTTCCGCTATTTGATATTCACTTCCAAACACCACGACGGATTCTGCCTTTTCGATACGAAACAGACGGATTTCAAGACCACTTCGCCCGATTGTCCGTTTTCGGCGCATCCGCGCGCCGACATCCTCAAGCACGTGTTCGACGAGTTCCGCGCGCGCGAAATCCCGGTCATGCCGTATTTCTCGAAGCCGGATTGGCACAGCCCCGACTTCTGGGACAACGGCGGCGTGGGCGGCGTCTCCGTCCGCGGCCCGATGTACAAGCCGTCCGAGAATCCGGAAAGATGGAAGCGTTTCTGCGAATTCACAAAAGCGCAGTTGCTCGAACTGGCGACCGGCTACGGCCGCATAGAGGGCCTTTGGCTCGATGGAGGGTGGCTGAACGAGGAGGAGGGGACCGGCATCGGCATCGAGGACATGATCGCGGCCGTCCGCAAGGTGCAGCCATGGGTGATTTCGATAGACCGCTGGTGCGGCGGGCCGTGCGAAGAAGTGAGGACGCCCGAGCAGACAGTTCCGAAGGAGCCGATGGATATGCCGTGGGAAAGCTGCATCACGATCGGAAACTACTGGGGCTACCACTACTCCGACAACTACAAGAGCCCGAGACGACTCGTGCACATGCTCGTCGATATAGTGGCGAAAGGCGGCAATCTCGCCCTCAATGTCGGACCCCAGCCGGACGGCCGTCTGCCGCGCGAGGCTCTCGACCGCATGGCCGAACTCGGCAAGTGGCTCGCCAGGAACGGCGCGGCGATTTACTCTACGCGCCCGGCGGAGCCGTGGCGCAAAGGCGATTGGGCGTTCACGCGCAACCGGCATTCCGGGACCGAATACGCCATACGTCTCTGGAAGGAGGGTGAAAAGCGGGACGGAACGCAGTCGTTGCCGGCAAAGTCCCCCGCCGGCGTGAAGAAAGTCGTGCATGTGCCGGACGGGGCGGCGGTGCCGTTCAAGGTTTCGGCCGACGGCGCTTCGCTGGAAATCGATCTCGCCGGTCTCAAGGAGCGTCTCGATCCGATAGCAGACGCGTTTTCCATCGTCCGCTGAGGCGGACGGGCGCGGGCCGGGGGCGGCGGGCGGAAGAAAGGGAATGAAAGAAGGGAAGGAAACGGCGGAATGAAGATGAATGTCAAAGTCATTGCCGCAATTATCGCGTCGGCGTGCTGCGCGGCGTCGCTGGCGGATGTGAATCCGCGCAAGGACGTCCTCGTGCTGCAGTGCGGAAGCGACTGGTGCGAAAGTGGAGAGGACGTCCGCGCCGTTTTCTGTTCGAAGGAGTTCCGCAAGGCGTGCGGAACCAAGCTCGCCTACGCGATCTACGACGCGATGGAGAATCCTACGAAAGAGGTGGCCGAAGAGAACGCGAAGATCGGCCACTGGTGCGTGGATTCCATGCGGTATCCCGCGATAACATGCATGACGGCGCGCCCGCGCCGGCTCTTCGCGCAGATAGAAAACATCCCCTTCAACGCGAAGGCGGAAGATATCGCCGCCCGCGTCGCCGCGGCTGTGAAAGTCAAGGACGAGGCCGTCGCCCTCTTCTCCAAAGCGCGCAAGAAAAAGAATCCGCAGGAGGCGGCCGACATGTACGGCAAGGCGTTCGCCTTGCTCGAAAAGCAGATCGGCTACGGCAACCTCGGAGAACTGCTCCACGGAAGAAACGGATGGAAGGCGGAATGGGAGGCGCTCAAGAAGCTCGACGAAGGCGACCGTTTCGGATGGGTCCGGCGTTTCGAGGGCGGGTCGCTCATCGACTGCGTTGCGAAGGCTACGAAGTTCAAGCAGGAAGGCGACTTCGAAGGCGGCGAGAAGTTTCTCGCTTCGCTGCGCGCCTTCCCGCAGGGGCCGCTTTCGCCTCTGCAGCGCCAGGGCATAGACATCGCGCAATTCGCGCTCTACAAGGACGACGAATCCAAGGCTGAGGAGAACAAGAAACTGCTCGAACACGCCCTCGGCCTGGGGCGCGACACCGGCTGGGGCCAGTGCGCGCTCGGCTATCTGTCGCTCGACGGGGAGGAATTCGAGCGCCGCGAACGCAAACACGCGCAGGTCCGTCCGCGCCCGGCGGAGGAGCCGGGCGCCGTCCAGGGCTTTCCTCTCGCCAAACTCGAGGAGCGCGTGTCGAAGTTCCGCCCCGGAACGGAGCTCGCGGAGGCCGACAAGCGTTCGATAGCGCTGTACGCCGTGCTGCGCAGGGTCGGCGAGGAGGGGTGGGGCGCTCTCGGCGCCAGAAGCGGCGCGAGGGAGTTTCTCAAAACCTTCTTCGCGGACCGCGCGTGGATGGAGGACTTCGCGTGGAGCGGAGCGTGCAGGTACTGGCCCGGCGCGCTGAAATCGCTCGAGTCGCTGGTGTGGCAGGACAGAGGCATGTGGATAACCGGCGACGGCCCGGGCAGACGCTTCGCCACGGCTCTCGCGCTGAATGTGCCGGAAGCCGGCGAGGAGATGCTCGCCGACGTGCTCGAGGCGTACCGCGAAACCGCTTTCGCCAAGCGCCTCGCGCTGCGTTCGAAGAAGCAGCCGGTATGGCTTTGGCGACTTGCCACGTCGCAGGTCACCGGGGCGTGCGCCCCGGGCGGAATCTCGAACGCATACAGCTACGAAGACGAAATGGCCGAGCAGCAGCGGCTGCTCGACGCCTTCGCCTTCATGCCGGTGTCGAGAATGGGAGGAGTGTGCTGGCACGTGCCGTGGCGCCTCCACAACTGCTTCGGCGAAATCATACACGGCGACAGCTACTACGAGGCGTGGCGCGAAGCCGACGAATGGCCGCTGAGAAAGTGTTCTCCGTTCGTCGGCGGCGTCTGCGGGGAGATATCGAAGTTCAGCACGTCGTGCTCCAACTCCCACGGCTTCCCCGCCGCGCCGGTAGGCCAACCGAAGCACTGCGCGTTCACAAGGCGCCTGCCGGACGGAAGATGGATCCTCAACTACAGCGTGACGCCGGGCACGACGCTGAGCGACAGTCTCATGCCGTTCGGCGACACCTCGTCCTTCACGTACGTCCAGGCGTGGGAGGGGACGTTCGAGGGAGAGCGTGAACGCCGGCTGGACGCGGACCGGTTCGTGGAAATAGCGCACGCCGCCGAGGAGCGGGGCGCGGAAGACGAAGACGTCGCCCGAATCTACGAGGCGGCTACGAAGGCGTGGCCGACGCACTACATCGCATGGCGCAGCCGGGCGGAGTGGATCGCGCGCGCCGGGCTGGATCTCGACGAGCACAGGGCCTTCATCGACGAATGCACGGCAACCCTCACCGGATGGCGCCAGCCGCTGTGGGACATAATAACGCCGTACCTCAAGCGCGTGCGGCAGGACGGCGGCGCCGAAGCGCTCGCCGATGAACTCGTGCGCATCATGCCGTCGCTCAGGCAGGGCGGCTCGTTCATCGCCGAAGAAGGTTTCTTCGACCGCATCCTGAAGAAGTGGACGGAACCGTTGAAGAGCGAGCCCGATCTTCTGGAGCGCGTATTGTTCGCCGCCCTCGAGAGCCAGTTCGGCACCACGGTATGGTTCGCGCAGACGATGGCCGCCTTCACGGAGTTTCTGACGGGCGACGAAGAGCGCTACGAGCGGCTCAACGGCCTGTTCGCGCGACTCCAGGACGGCGGGAAAGGCGGCGGGAAGGGCGGCGGGAAGGGCAAGCTCGATTTCGGCAACGTTCTCGCGGCGGCGTCGGAAGAGGGTAACTTCGCGGCATTCCGGCAGGCGTCCGACCTCCAGAAGGAATTCGCGACTCCTGCGAACGCCGGCCGCCCCTACCCAGAGCGCGACATGGGCGGCGAACTGCTCTCCGGGGACGGAATGCTCCTGCTTTCCTCGATCGGGAACGACGTCCCGCACGGCATGCTCGCTTTTGCGATAGACGACACTCAGGTTAAGGACTGCACCTTCTCCACCGGAAGCGAGATGTCGCCCTGGGCGGCGGTCGTCCTTCCGGGAATGTGCCGCGTCAGCGGCGTGCGAATCGTGACGAAGCCCGGCCGCCAGGGAGGCGTCGTACCGCTCGAGGTCCAGATCTCGGAGGACAGCACGAGGTGGGAGACGGTGTTCG
This sequence comes from Kiritimatiellia bacterium, assembly GCA_017385345.1. Classification (GTDB taxonomy): domain Bacteria; phylum Verrucomicrobiota; class Kiritimatiellia; order RFP12; family UBA1067; genus UBA1067. Next base: position 639 of record JAFNRY010000189.1, on the reverse strand, counting down.
CCACGGACGACAAGAAGAAGGAATACCGCGCAGTCCTGAGGCGCGGAAAGTCCGCGAAATACGTGAGAGTCCGCCGGACGCCGGAAAAGCGCGAAGATTCCTTCAGCCTCGTCAAGATCCTCGTTTACGGCGACAGGCTGTACTGACGGCTCCGCTCTACGGTTCGCTGTCGATCGCGCGCAGCAGGCCGTCCACCGTGACCGGCTCCCCTTTCCTGCGGAGCACGAGGATGCGCGTCACGAGGGCGCATTCGAAGTCTGTGAGCCTCGCGCCGTTTTTCCGGTCCTGCAGGATGCGCACGAGATCGCCTACCGTCACTTTCTCGCGGTGCTCGGCTCGGCCGACGAAGAAGCCGGTAAGCCACATTGCCGACGCCGTGACGGGCTTCATCGCGGCGCGGAACGCGGCGAGGGCCGGCGCCGTCTTCAGCAGGCGGGATAGCGGGCGGGACGCGAAGAACAGTTTCGGAACGAACTCTCCGAGGTAGAGGATGCCGAAGGCGGAGGCCGCCGTCCATAGTGGATGTGGCGCGCCGCCGGAAAGCCTCGCGCCGAGCGCGGCCGACGCCGCCGCGTACGCGGACGCCGCGAAATTGTTTCCCACGAGGAGGGCGGTTAGGGTTTCCTGCATTTTCGATGC
>JAFNRY010000188.1 GCA_017385345.1 Kiritimatiellia bacterium | reverse complement strand
TTTCTCGCCGCCCATCTCCGTCCGCGAATGCCGCAGCCATACTTCCATCTTGCCGCCGTTCCCCTCGGGCCACACGTTCAATTCCAGCGCGATACCGCCGCGTCCACGTGTTTTGTCGAAATTGAAATACTTGTAGCCAGCGACCGATCCGTCGGTGCAGTGCGCGAGACGGCAGCGGTTGAAAGACTTGCCGTACGGGTCTTTGGCGGAATATGCGTCCTTGTGGCGGAACGGTTCCGGCCACGGCCCGGAGAACTTGTAGCTGAGACCGTGGTCCGTCGCCGGCGCGGGGCCGGTATAATGGCAGGCTATGCCGGCGGCGTGGCGCTCGAACGGATCCAGTCCGTCAGTGTGGAATCCTTCGCTCGTGAACTCCGCCTCGGAAACGTACACGCGCCCCCCCGGGCCTTCCTCCACGCGCACATCGACCGGCGCGACCATCGCCTGGCGCGAGAACTGGTCCAGCCCGGTCTGGCGATGGTAGAACACATACCATTTCCCGTCGATTTCGCAGATGCTTCCGTGCGTGTTCCCGGTTGGGTGAGCCGTCGCCGCTACCTCGCCGCCGGCAAGGCGCTCTCGCCCTCTTCCGTCGATGATCGTGCCGCCGTAGGTGTACGGACCCAGCGGCTTTTCCGCGTATGCGTAGGCGAGAGTGTAGTTGGACTTCGGCATGCCGAACTCGCCGGGCTTCGTGTAGCGGCTATAGATGAACACGTACTTGTCCTTGACCTTGCGGATCGAGGAGGCCTCGTAGAAGCCGCCGATGTCCTCCTGGCGGCAACCGCCCACGAGGTTGTCCACGCGCTGCGTACCGGGCTTGACGGTCGCCATCGTCGCCGGATCGAGTTCGGCGGCGTGGCAGTTCAGCCCGCCCCAGTACCCGTACACCCGCCCGTCGTCGTCCACGAGCACGGCGGGGTCGAAACCCATGCAGCCGACCGCCCGTCTCGGATTGTCCTTCGACCAGTTGCATGGAATAAACGGCCCGGCGGGATTGTCAGATTTCGTGACGAGGTTGTTCCGCTCCCCTACGATATTGGGATACAGGTAATAAGTCTTCTTCCCGTCCGCGCCCTTCATCTCCACGACGTCGGGCGCGAAAACAAGGTCGCCACTCCCGTTTTCATGAAGCGGCTTTCCGTCGGCGCCGTCGAGGCATTTGAAAATAACCCCGTCGAAACGCCAGGCGTCCAGATCATCCACGGGCGCAGACCACGTCACGAGATCGAAACCGCAGTAGCCGTTTTTGCGCGTGTCGTGGGAGCCGTAGAGATAGACGCGTTTCTTTCCGGGATTGGCGGGGTCCTCGAACACGTGCGGCTCTCCGTCGGGAATATACTCCCAAAGCGGAAGGAATGGATTGTCGCCTAAAACGGGAAAAGCCGCCGCTGTGACGGCGACCGCGCCGGCGGCGATGAAGCGTCTCTTTGTCATCGTGTTCATTTTTTCACTTTGTCAAATGGCGTGCTTGTTGTGTTTGGACCCGCCATCCAATTGTCTCCTTGCCGGCATTGTCTGGACGAGAATCGAGCGCATTGTACTATATACACGTCGCCGCGTGCAACATAAATTGCGAGCGAAACGGGATTCATATCTGCCGCAGGAGGCGGACGGCGGCGGCGAGGGAATCCGCCACCGGCGCGACCGGGCGCAGGCGTTCCGGCGCGTGGCTGCCGCCGGAATAGAGGATGCAGGCGGCGCCTATGGCGTCGGCGGTTTCCTTGTCGTGCAGGGAGTCGCCGACGACCGCGAAGGTTTCTCCC
>JAFNRY010000187.1 GCA_017385345.1 Kiritimatiellia bacterium | reverse complement strand
GTCGTCGGCTATATCGATGTTTCGAACAAGTTCGATGTGGTCGCGGCCGGCCGTGCTGGCGTTGCGACGGGGCGGATTCTCGTTTCGCAGCCTGATTCGGCGGAAACGGCTCTTTCCGTTTGCGCGGCTCTTGCCGCCTCGGGAGCGGTCGATCTGATTGTTGTCGATTCGGCCGATTCGCTGTGGACGGAAGACGACATGGATTTGGTCCGGGATCCCGACGACGATGGTCCGCCTCCCGTGAAGCAAATTGTACGCGAGATAGCCGCTGGCGCGTTGAAAAGCGGTTGCGCCTGCCTCTTTACGGGAATGCCGGCGAACCAGCGCCGCGGACTTTCCGCTTCGCAGAAAGCAATCGCGGCGCGCGTTCGCCATACGATAGATCTTCGCTACTTGCCGTTTTGATCCGAAGATCCGCTCCCGCCCTGTTTTTCGCGCATCCATACTACCGAACGGCACTGGCCGCGGTTCAGGCGCGCGAAATTCGGTATAGCGACGAGTTCGCCGCAACGCAGCGCCGTCACTCCGTCGTGCAGATCGGGCATCCAGAAAGTTTTGAAATCGGCAGCAGGATCTATCTCTATCTTGTCAAGCGGCTCCTTCGTGTCGATTTGTTCGAAGTTGTACACGACCGGGCCGCGCGAAAAGGCCACGCAGCCCTTGTCTGCTTTCACCCTAATGTCCGTGCGTATGCGCTGGACCGGCATGGGGAACGAGAAGACGACCTTGTCGCCGGGCTTCCATTCGCGGTCGATGCAGGCGTAGCCGTCTTGCAGAACGGCGCCCGCCGCTTTGCCGTTGACTGTAGCCTCGAACTGTCCGGAGACGTCTGGCATGGCGCTGTAGAGCGGACTTTCCGTCCTGTCCGGGACGCGCAGGGCAAGAATGAAACGGGTAGGCTTTTCCGGGCTGAGTACGAGTTCCGCCGTTCCCTCCCACGGATAGGCCGTTGTCTGGCGGATGGCTACAACGCCGCCGGCGGTTTTCGCTTTTGCCCCGTCGAGCGAAACGAATTGCTCCACGAAGAGGGTGGTGCCGTCCGCGGAAATGGAATAGGTGCGGTCTTTGAGCGCGAGCATGGCGCGCGGTATGTTGCCGACGCAGCACGGGCATACGTGCCACGGGTAGCGGACCTTGTCGCTGTCGAGCGGATTCTGGTAGTAGAAGCTGCGTCCGTCTTCCGAGATTGAACCGAGCAGGTTGTTGTAGAGAAGGCGTTCGAACACGGCGGAAGGTTTGGCCGGGTGGCCGCGGCGCCGCTGTTCGTCGGCCCAGAATCCCATGCCGCACGAGGCGCATGATTCGCAGTATCCGTTGTTGGCCAGTTCGTAGTCGCCCATGAAAGCTTCGCCGTGCCAGCCGGCGCCTACGCCGCCGGTTATGTATTCTTTGCGGTCGATCGCGCTTTCCCAGAGCCTGTCGGCGGCGGCGCCGAGTTCGCCGTCCCCGAGCCGGAGCGCGAGCGCCGACATCGCCGTGTAGAAGTACGTGGCTCTCACGGCATGGCCCGAAGCGTCTTTCATGTCTTGCGCCGGCATGTCCGCCTGGTGGTAGGCGGCGTGCCATCCGGCGTTCGCCCCCTCGGCCTTGTACTGGTTGCGTATGAAATGGCTGGCGAGCCGCGCGTACTTGGCGCCCTTGCCGGCGCCGTCGGTCGCATCGACGGCGTCCGCGAGGCGGCAAAGCGCGTATTCGAGTCCGGCGTGCCCGTTGAGCCACGTGCGCTTCGGCGCCGGGCCGAACACCGAATCGAGATGGTCTGCGCATTTTATCGCCGCGTCGAACAGGCGCCGGTCGCGCCCCTTCGTAGTGCGCAAGTGCGCCACGCCCATTTCGATGAAGTAGCCCATGACGTAGAATTCGTGGTCGCCTGCTTGCGTGAAATGCGGTTTCTTGCGGAGATCGTGGTACGAATGGATGTAGCCAGACGGCTCCTGAGCCGCGAGGATTACGGGTATCCACTCCTCCATCTTGCCGCGCAGGTACGCCTGGCCGCGCGCGAGGACATCGTCTCCGCAAGGGTCGATTTCGAGCGCGAGGCATATCGCCTCGATAGTGTTGTAAACGTAGGCGTCGCTCCACGGCTGGCCTTTGAACTTGACGGAAGGCTCCTTGCCGGCAAGCGTTTCGCCCGTCGCGACCAGATTGAGAAATTCCTCTCCTCTGCCTCCTGCTTCGAGTTCTTTGATGCAGTGCGGAATCCATCTGCATACGAGCCGTCTGACGTTGTCGTGCCAGAAGCCGCCGATCTTCGCGTCCGACACCGCTACGGGCGTTGCGCCGCCGGCTATTCCGGGCGAAGGGAATGCCGTCGCCGCCGCCATGCCCGCGGCGAGCGCCGCAAAGACTTTTTTCAGTTCCATGTTCTTTTCCCTCCTCGTGTTGTTTGCGGCGCGTCGTGCGCAAGGCAGCCGCCGCGGTTTGTGCAAAATCAAACGCCTTTCTCCGCAAGTTTCAGCCAGACGCGCAGCAGCTCGCTTTCGCTCCACGCCTGCGCCGTACAGCCTTTCTGCGCGTGCGGGCTGTCGCCGTCCGAAATCTCGCTCAGGTGGCCGACCGTCCCGCCGCCGTTGAGGTTTTCGACGGCCGAGGCGAGTATCGAGAGCGCCGCGCGGCGCGACGCAGCGCCTGTCTCCACGAGCGCTTCGGGGTACGACGGGAACATCCAGCCCCATGCGGTGCCGTTGTGGTAGGCTGGTTTTCTTGACGTGTCTTCGTCGCCGGTGTAGGCGCCGCGGTAGTACGGGCTGGACGGCGCGAGCGAACGTATCGAGCCCGGCACGGCGAGCGGAGCGCACGAGACAGGAATGGACGGATCGTCCAGAACGCCGAGCGTCGCAAGCAGGAGCTGGTTCGGGCGCAGCGACTCGTCTTTGGCCGCTTCCCGCGCCGGCGTTCCCGGCGGCGCGGCGAGGCAGTCGCAGAATCCGCCGCCTTCGCGCGGAAACAGTTCCAGGATTGAACGCTTCGCCTTCGCCGCGAGTTTTTCTCTATCGAGATATTCGAGAGCGGATATCCACAGCGCCTGTATTTCGACGGGATAGCCTTCGCGTGGCGTGCAGGCCGGATAGTTCGTGTCCATCCACGTAAAGTGGGAAGGGGACCATACGAGACCGCTTTCAGGATCTGTTCTTATGCCGTTTGGCGTTCCGGCGATGTAGTTGTCCGCAATGCTTTCGCAAACCGGGCGGAGAGACTTGGCGTCGGCCCCGGCCTCTTCGATTTCCTTCACGCAGCGAATAAACCAAAGTTGCGCATCTGTCGTGTCGCGGTTGCCGGCTTTTCCGCCGTATATGATGTTCGGGAGCGTTCCCTTCTCTTCGAAGGCGGCGAACGCCTTCAATATGTCGAGCGAGTCGTCGATCCTTCCGGCGGCGATCATGCCGCGCATGAAGATGAACGTGTCGCGTCCCCAGTCGAGAAACCACGGATACCCCGCAATGACGGTTTTCAATCCGTCGCGTTTTGCGATGAAGAGATCGAGAGCCTTGCGCATCGCCTGCGGAATAGGCGTCTCGCTTTTGAACGACGGCGCGGCGGCTCTCCGGCGTGCGGCCGGGCGCGGCGCCGTATCGTCTCCGTCGAACGCGGCGGAGGCTGAAACGGTGAACGCTTCGCCGGGTTTCAGCGTCGCAGAGAACCATCCCGGGCTGAACAGGTCGCCGGACGGTTCCTGTCCGCGCTCCGCCTCTTCGGGGTGGGCCACGCCGTAAAGCCATTCCGGTTCGTTGCTGAACTTTCCGTCGCCGTTAATCTCCATCGCGAGAACGCCTCCGAAGGGAGCGAAGCGGAAGCCGGTTTTTCCGGGAGTCACTGCCCGCGGGAACAGCTGCTCCGCGCCGGCGTACGCCTTGGTCGTGTCGTGGAAACTGCGCCATTCCACGTCGGGGCGTATGACGACAGCCACTTCGTCCGCCGCGTTTTGCGTTTCTCCGGTATCGGCGGCGCGAGCGAAGCGTATGTCGATGGCATTGACGCCCGGAATCTGCGAAACTGTAATGGAAAACGAGGCCGTCGCTCCTTCGCAGAAGCGGAACGAAAAGTCCCAGCGCGCCGATTCGCCGGAAGGATCGGCGGCGAAACTCGCGGCGGAGCGCGCGTCGAACTCCTGCGAATATCCGGCCCACCGCGCCCAGCAGCGCATGCGCGCGAGCGTGTTCACCCTGTCGGTCGGTCTGGATGGATCCGGATTCGCGGCGAGAAGCGAGTCGTACTGGCTGGCGATGCGGCCCCAGGCGGCGCGGATCTGCGAAGCCGCGCCGGCGCCGTTGGAGAGGACGGCGCGCCGGCACGGGTCGCGCCGTATTTCGTCTCCGTCCAGTTCGAGTCTGGCGCGCGCCTTCTCCGGCGGCGGCGGGATTTCCAGAAGCGATTCTGTGCGTTCGGCCGCTCCGCCGGGGTATGCCGTCATTCGCATCGCGAGCGGGCGGCAGCGCGTGCCGTCGCCTTCGTACCGCGGCGCGCTGAAGGCCGCGCTCCAGCCGCCGCCGGGAAGCTCCTTCGCGTCGCGCACGGCGCAAAGCGTCTTCCCTGCGGCCGGATCGACTACGTCCAGACGGAAGGGCGCGCCGCAGCGCACTTCAACCGTTTCCCCTTCCGGCGCCACGACATCGCGTTTAGCGTCCTCGGGCCATTTCCATTCAATCTTCATTCGATGCGTCGGGATCCTTCAATGAAATGCCAACGTCCTTCATGCGCAGCATGGAAAGTTCGCTGTCGGGCGGGTTCTTTTCCGCAACGATGCGCAAGGACTGCCGTTCCACGGTTTTTTCGAAAAGGTTGCGCGCCCATCGTCCGTTGCCGAACCCCTTGCTCTTCTTTTCCTGTCCGATTCTCATCTGGATGTACGGCAGAAGCCAGCGCTCGACGTCTGGCGATAGCGTGTATTTGTTCTTTTTGGCGTGCGACCTGAATATGGCTGCGAGGTCTTTCGCGGAGAAATCCGGAAAATCGACAATCCGGTTGAAGCGGCTTTCGAGACCTGAGTTTATCTGCATGAAGCGTTTCATCTCGTCCTTGTAGCCGGCGACTATCACGACTATGCGTCCGCGCTCATCCTCCATGCGCTTTATGAGCGTCGCCACCGCTTCCTGTCCAAACGTGTCGTCCGGCCCCTGGTTGAGCTGGTATGCTTCGTCGATGAACAGGATGCCGCCGAGGGCGGAATCGAAAAGTTTGTTGGTTTTTGGGGCCGTCTGGCCGGCGTATTGGGCGACGAGTCCGGAGCGGTCGGTCTCGACGAGATGGCCGCGGTCGAGGATCCCCAGCGCGCGGAACGCCTTCGCCACGATTCTCGCCACGGTTGTCTTGCCCGTGCCCGGGTTGCCGGTGAAGACGAAGTTGTAGGACATTTGCGCCGCTTCAAGCCCCTTTTCTTCGCGCATTTTGTTCGCCCTGCATGTGGCGACGAGGCGGTTGATTTCGTCTTTCACGCTTTGCATGCCCGTCAGCCCGTCGAGTTCGGCGAGCGTCTCTTCGATGGACGGGGCGCGTTCGTCCGGCGTCTTGCCGGACGGAACGACGTCTTCCATTTCCAGAGTGGAGATCGTCTTTGCGTCGAGGCTGCCGCCCTGCGCGACGCGGTCGGCTTGTCTGCCCGTGGCGTCTTCGAACAGCTGGCGGACGAATCTGGCGTTGCCGAAGGTCTTGTCGCGCCGGCGGGTCAGTTTCTCGATGGCGGCGTCCAGCCCGGCTTCAAGCTCGGCGGAAAGTTTGTAGCCGTTCTTCTTCGCCGTGGATCTGAATATCGCCGCGAGTTCCTTCGCGGTGTAGTCGGCGAACTCTATCTTTATGCCGAAGCGGCTTTCGAGACCGGAGTTGGCGCGCAGAAAGTCGCGCATTTCGTCGGTGTATCCGGCGGCGATGACCACGAGTCTGCCGCGCTCGTCCTCCATGCGCTTGAGCAGGGTGGCGATCGCTTCCTTGCCGTAGTCGTCGCTGTCGGAGGTGCACAGCTGGTAGGCTTCGTCGATGAATAGCACGCCGCCGGTCGCCTCGTCTATTTTCGCGCTTGTCTTCGCCGCGGTTTCGCCCATGTACCGCCCGACGAGTCCGGAGCGGTCGGTTTCGACGAACCTGTCCGTGGGCACGCAGCCGAGCGAAGAGAGTATTCTGGCGATGATTCTCGCCACTGTTGTCTTTCCCGTTCCGGGGTTGCCGGTGAATACCATGTGGAGTGATCGCGGAGACACCGGCAGCCCTTGCTTGCGCCGCGCGGCATCCACTTTCTCTTTGTTCACCAACTTCCGGACTTCGGCCTTGACGCCTTCGAGACCCGTCAGCGCGTCGAGTTCCGCGAGAGCCTGCCGAAGGGCGTTTTCTTTCGAAGCCTCATTCCCCGGCGCGGTTTTGCGCGCTGCGCCTTTGGCGCTTTTGGCGGGTTTTTCCGTCTTTTGGCGCGTTGCGGCCGCGTGCGCGGTTTCAGTTGCGTCCCTGTTTTTGCCGTCTTTTTCGCTCTTGTCGTCCAGATCCACGTTGTGGGCGAGCAGTATTGCGAGGGCGCAGAATGCCGGTCCGAGCCACTTTCCCCTTTTAGCGCATAGCCCGCAGACCTTGCGCAGCGCGAATCTCGTCAGAACCGCCGGTATGCCCAGCACTACCGCCCAGGCGAGGGCTTCAATCGCTTTGTGCGAACCGCAGAGAAGTCCGAACCCGACGAACATCGCCGCTTGGATTGCGCATCCGGTAGCGATGTTCGCGCCAGTCGTGTTTTTTTCTTCCATGCCGGTTCTTTCGGTATTATCTACGATTTCCGATCGGTTTTTTCACGTCGGTTAGATTTTATCAAATCAAGGCGGAATACGCCCGGAGAAATGGCGTTTTTGGCAAAATCTCCGGCAGGGCGGTCCAAGACGGCGAAGCCCTGTCCGGATGTTTGCGTATTAGGATGTTTATCGCGATAAAATCGATATTTGTTCGCTATAGGCGCCGGCTTTCGGGCTTTGGTCTTATAATGGTTTTGATATACTATGATTGGTATGGACGGTACGGCCGCCAGTTGTTCGGACGCAGCGGTTTTGGCATGTGAGATCAAAAGGCGAATGGTGAATGAGCGGTAAAACGACAATTTGCGCACTTGCGCGCGACATACTGGAATGGCACGTTCCGGAAGAGGTTCTTGCGGTCTTGTTGAAAGACCGCTCGACTGGGCGCAATATCATCTGGGCGACAGACGACTACGCCGCGTACGGCAAGGGCTTTGGCGCGAACGATGAAATGCAGATCGCGCAGATTGCGGACAGGAACCATCCCGTGATTCGTCCTCGTGTGGACAAGAATGCGGCGGAACAACGGCAGCGCTCTGTCAAGCGCGCGGAAGTGTTTACGCCGTCATGGATATGCAACAAGCAGAACAACCTCGTGGATGCCGCCTGGTTTGGATGGAAGAAACGCGATTCAAGTCCGTTCAACACCGAAATCGCCAAGTTTGATTCTGAAGCCGAATTCGACTGGAAATCAACTTGCGGCAAGCATATAAAATTCCCCAAAGGCAAGACCTGGCAGGAATATGTCAAGGCCCCGCGTCTGGAGGTGTCGTGCGGGGAGGCTCCGTATCT
>JAFNRY010000016.1 GCA_017385345.1 Kiritimatiellia bacterium | reverse complement strand
GGCCGCTCGAGGCGTGAAACGGACGAAACGGTCGCCAGACTGCTCGAAAGCGTCGGCCTTCCGGCCGGAGCGGCGAAGAAGTATCCATGCGAACTTTCCGGCGGCCAGCAGCAACGCGTGATGATCGCCATGGCCTTGGCCGCCGAGCCCGATCTTCTGATCGCGGACGAGCCGACGACAGCGCTCGACGTGACGACGCAGAAGGAAGTGCTCGATCTCATCGACAGGCTTGCGAAGGAGAACGGGATGGCGGTGCTTCTCATCACCCACAATCTCGGTCTGGTCGCAAGGTATTCGGACTATGTGAATGTTATGTACGCCGGTCAAATCGTCGAGAGCGTCCCGGTGGCGCAGACTCTTTCCGCGCCGCGCCACCCGTACACGAAGGGGCTTCTTGCGGCGGTGCCAAGACTCGACGCGCCGAAAGACGCCCCTTTGAGCGATATAAGGGGGACCGTCCCGCCGCCGACAGCCTGGCCGCAGGGGTGTTCGTTCCATCCGCGGTGCGACTTCGCCCTTCCGGAATGCTCGGCGCCGGACTTCAAGCGATGCAGGTTTCTTGTCGGGAGCGCGGCCACTAAGGAAAACTCCGCGGGATAGGCTGGGCGATGTCCGAATTCGTACATCTACATCTGCATACGACCTACTCGCTTCTCGACGGGCAGTGCAGGATTGTGCCGCTCGTGAAGCGCGCGAGAAAACTCGGCATGAAGGCGCTCGCCGTCACTGACCACGGCAACCTGTTCGCGCTCAAGAGCTTTTTTGACGAGTGCCGTTCTGCCAAGGAAAAGACGTACGGCGAGTTTGCGGGGAACAGGATCAAGCCCATACTCGGTTGCGAAGCGTACGTCACCTCCACGGGCGACCACAAGAGTCGCGACAAGAACGAACGCCGTTTCCACCTGTGTCTGCACGCTAAGAACTCCGCTGGCTACCACAATCTCGTACGGCTCATATCCGAGGCGCATGTGAACGGGATGTACCAGCGGCCGCGCATCGACTTCGCTATGCTTGAAAAATGGCACGAAGGTCTGCATTGTTCGTCGGCCTGCGTGGCCGGTGAGGTTCCGGCTGCGATCGCCGCCGGAGACATCGAGCAGGCCGAACGGGTCGCCCGCAGATACAAGGATCTTTTTGGAGACGACTATTCGCTCGAGGTAATGCTCCACAAATCGCGCAAGGCTGGTGACGACGTTCCGGTGTCGGCGAGAGAGGATTTCGTGCGGCTGTACGAAAGACAGACCGCGGTCCTGCGCGGTACGCTGGAGCTCGCGGAGAAGCTCGACATACGCGCCATCGCCACCAACGACGTCCATTTTCTCGACAGATCGGACGACGATTCGCACGATATACTGCTGGCGCTTTCGACCGGCAGGAAACTGAGCGACGCAAAGAGACTCGTTTACACGGGGGAGGAATATTTCAAGACCGCCGAGGAGATGGCGGAGATTTTCAAGGAACGGCCAGAGCTCCTCTCCAACACCGTCGAAGTCGCCGAAAGAATCGAAGAGTACGACCTCGATTCGCCGCCTATCATGCCGCGATTCGCCATTCCGGAGAGTTTTGGAACGGAAGAGGACTGGCGTACGAAGTACGACGCCAAGACGCTCGAGGGGATGTACCCCCCGGGCCGCGTCGAGAAGCTCGGCGGCTACGACAAGGTCGTTCGCATACAGTTCGAGGCCGAGTACCTCGCCTCGCTCGTCTGGGAAGGGGCGAAGAGGAGATGGCGGCCCGAGGGCGAGCTTGGCCCGCACGGGATT
>JAFNRY010000186.1 GCA_017385345.1 Kiritimatiellia bacterium | reverse complement strand
GTTCAACAAGGTGGGACGGCATGATACCGCCGGCGAAAACGGATCGACCGGGCAGCTCCGGGTCTGGCGAAGGGCGGGAAGCCCCGAACCGGGCGAAAAAGCAAAGAAGGAAGAAAACAAACATGAAGAAACTCATGATTGCAGCGGCTGTGGCGGCCATCGGCGCCGGCGCGTTTGCAAGCGGCAGCCAGGCTCAGGTCTATGATGCCAAGATCACCGTCAAGACGACCGTCTGCAAAACGGGCAAGGTCTCCAACGGCTATCTGACCCAGATCGAAGGTTACGAGCGTGGCGATTCCATCGCCTACCGCGCCCAGGGTTCGCGCACGATCCTCGGCCTCCTCTGGGGCTGCGGCTGCGACGAAGCTTTCGCTGGCGCGTGGGATGTTGCCAACAAGAAGGATGATGGAACAAAATATTGGTACGGCAACCTCTTCTGGGACAAAAAGACCGGCGAGTGGATCGGCGATACGTTCGACAGCACGGTAGTCGATTTCGGCACCAACGAAGGCTTCATCAACCGCATCGGCAAGAAGGCCAACGAGGTCGAGATGTACTGGATCCTCGAGGTCAACCCTTCCGAGACCGATGACGGCACCGAACCCGGCGTCCTCAACAACGCTGGCTTCGGCAAGATCAGTGACAGCTTCGCGCTCGAGGATTCCGATGATGAAGATTCCTCCACTGTTACCTGCGACTCCGTGATCAAGTCCGCCAAGGGCAACACGGCCGGCTTCCTCCCCGCTCCCGGCGGCGAGACCACCGATTGCGAGTATTGCCAGGCGGCGGAAGGCTGCGAAGCGTGGGACTTCTGCGCGTGCGAAGACTCGGGCTTCAATAAACCCGAAAGGACGGCCGCGACGGGCACCTGGACGCTCAAGTACAACAAGAGCGCTTCCTCCAAGCTCAGCGCTAAGGGCTACATCCATCAGGCCGGCGTGAAGAGCCTCCCGAAGGACCGCCTCGAAGAACTCAAGAAACTGGGCGAATAATCGCGACTATTGCGACCGGGGCAATCCGGAAACACAAAAAGGAGGGCGGGGGTAACCTCGCCCTCCTTTTTTCTTATCTTAACGGCAAAAGGGAGAACGGTGGAAAATGAAAATCGCAATAAACAAAACGATCGCCGGCGCAATGACCGCGGCATTTCTGCTTGCGTACGGATGCAACAGAAACGAAGAATCGACATCCGGCGATGGAAAAACGGCGGAAAATCCACAAGCTGTCGTCTCCTTGCCGGAAAAGCAAAACGCTGCGAAAAAAACAGAGCCAGTCGCGAAGACACCTACGACCTCCAAGCCGTCGGCCGACATGGTGGTGGCGCGGGTTGACGACGCCATACTTACCGCATCCGGCGTCGAGGCGCAAATCAAGCTTCGCACGGAACTGCTGAAGCTACGCAAGCGCAAAGTTGGAGAAAAGGAACTCGACAAACTCGGAAAAATACTGAGCAGGACGGCGGCCGATCATTTCATCCGGCGAGAACTTTTATCCAAATACGCCCGCAACAACGGCATCACGCTCACGGATCAAGAAAAAAACGACAACCGGGCGAAAGTCGCAGCATCGTACAAGATGAAAGATTTTGCGACTCTTAAGGCGCGTCTCTCCCCGGCCTCCGCCGCTCTTCTCGAGCGCGATACCGTACAGGAGGCTCTTTCGGCAAAATGCGAAAAAGCCATTCGCGACGGCGTATCCAAAACCGTTTCCCTCGAAGAAAAACAAAACATACTTCGCAACATCGAAACCATGAACGAGACGGCCGCGAAGACGAACACGCTCATATTCGCCCGCGCGAGGAACGTTTACAACCAGGTAAAATCCGGCAAACTGACATTCGAGGAAGCTGTGGAAGATTATTCCGAGGCGGAAGAGACGGAAGACGGCGGGGCGTGGAACGAATTTTTGATTTCCGAACTGAAGGACGAACCCGAGCTGACGGCGCGGCTGCCGACGATGTCGCCAGGCGACATAACGCCGCCGATAGAGAACGACAACGGTCTATCGATCATGAAGCTCGTATCCATCGGCGAATACAGGAAGGGAGACGCGGCGCCGGAGCCGACGTACAGGCTGGCCCGCGTGTTCTTCCGTCTGCCGCTTTTCATGGAAGTGCCAACCGATGAAGAACTGACCGACGCAATCATAAAAGAACGTCAGAAGCAGGCTCTGTCCGCAGCGCTGCAGAAAACGGGCGACGCGTCGAAAATCGAGGGCGGACGCAAGGCCCGGCTTGAAAAACAGAAAAAAGCAACCGCCTTCCCGGGGAACGCGAAATGAGTCTTGCCGTATCTCTGGCCGTCGCCGCAACATCCATTTTCCCGCGCATCTTTCCCTACAACGCCGATTATTGGGAAATAATCGACGAAAAAGGAAAAGTCCACGACGTCGTATGCAATCCAATAACCGGCGCGCCCGGAAACAAGCAGTGGACGATTGCTCCGGGACGGCACGGCAACACCAATGCTTTTCTCGGCCGGACAAAGTATTGCTTCAAAGAAGGAGTTCTTTCATCGATTGAATCCCCTGGCGGCGCCACGCGCTTTTTCAATCCTCCCGCCCGTTTGGACGGCGGCATCGCCGCGCTTTTCCCGGACGGGCCGGCCGGCAAGAACGACGCGGAAAAGGACAAAGGCCTTTCGGACGAAATATGGGCCGAAAGCGGTCGTTTCAACGCGTTCTACGGCAATCCGAACAAGACGGCGATGCTTTTTGTGCAGCTCGCGCTCGTTCTGCTCGCGGCGGCCGTCGTGCTACCGAGGCGCGGAAGCGCCGCGCGGATAGCGGGGGCGGCGGTCTGCGCGGCGGGGGCGGCCGGCTGCGCCGCCTGCATGTTCGCGACGCAGTCGCGCGGTGGCTTCGTGGCGCTCGCTGCCGGCATCGCGATACTGGCGGCGCGCTTTTTGAGGTTCACGCCGAGGAGGATCGCCATCGCGGCGGCGGCGCTCGCCCTCGCAGGATGCGCCCTCTGGTTCGCTCCGGGCTCTGAAAGGTGGACGAAAAACCTCTTCAAGGTCGATGAATCCAACTCTCTGCGCGTCAACATCATGAAAGCGTTTCCGCGGATGCTGCACGACGCGCCGGAAGGATGGGGCGCGGGCAACAGCGGGGCGGCGTACGTGACGTGGTACAGGCCGGACGGGGAGATGCATCTCGTGCGAGCGCTCGTCAGCACGCATTTCACATGGCTCGCCGAGGCCGGCTGGCCCGGACGGTTCGCATACATCGCGGTCTGGCTGTTTGTTTTCTGCGTTTCCGGAAGAGCCTGGCGAGAAGGCAAACCTCTGCCGGCAGCGATAACGGCCGCATTCGCGACGGCGATGGCATTCAACCACGCCGGAGAGGAGTGGACGCTGTGGATTGCGCCGGCGGTCTGCGTCGCCCCCGCCGCGATTCGATATCCGGTTCTACACAAATCCGGTGCGGCCTGCATGGCGATCTGTTCCACGGAGGCCGCTTTGTGCATATGCGGAATATTGCATCATGAAGGTTCTCCGCGCAAAAACACGCCTTCCATCCGCAAAAGCGGCGCTCTCGTTTTTGTAAACGAAAACCGCGCCGTCGCGAACGGCAACACGAACACGGTGTATATTGCAAGCGACAGTTTCGCGACTGGCGGCTGGATGTTCGCAGGCAAGGAACTGCTGGCGTTTTGCGAAAACAGCTACGGCCTTCCGGCCGTCGCCGTGACGGATGAAACAATGGACGGAATACCGGACAAAGTTCCGCGACTCGTCTTAACCGGCAGGGCTTGCAGGGAATATATGCGCAAAATGAACGCGGGAGAACCCTCCTGCCGGCCGGATTCGCTGCTCATGATATCCCCGGCTTGCGACATATCGGAAATTGCGCCCGCAGCTGCAAGGACACCGCGTTTCAGGGCAATCGCCGGATCACTCGCAATGCGCAGAATGAAAGATCCGGATTTCAGGCCGGAGTGGCTGCGCGTCGTGAAAGGCGTGGAACTCTACATACCAAACTGGCTCGGAATCGCGGTCCATTGACCCGGGCGGCAACCCACCAAAAGGAATACGATGGCGCGGCCGGGCGCGCAGAGACGGAGTGTTTCCGGAATATGCTAAAATACGGGCCATGGAGAAAGTGGCGACAGACATCTATTCGTTCGCGGAATTGCGGAACGAAGGTTTCACGTATGTTGACAAGACGCGCGAACTCTACGCAATGGCGTCGGGCGAGGTCGGCAAGCTGTTCTTCATCGCCCGCCCGCGGCGCTTCGGCAAGTCGCTCGCCGTCTCCACCCTGAAGGCTCTGTTCGAAGGGCGGCGCGAACTGTTCGGCGGCCTCGCCATCGAGCCGCTCTGGAACTGGTCGAAGAAATGGCCCGTACTGCATTTAGACATGGGCAGTGCGCAGAAGCCAACCGTGCCGGAACTACGTCGTCGCTGGCGCGAGATATTGAAAAACGAGTGTATTCGAAACGGAGTATCCGTGGAAGACGACGAAGATCCGGCAACCTTCTTCGAGCGCACTATCGACGCGCTCGCCGCGAAGTCGCCGGACGGGCGCATGGTGCTTCTCGTGGACGAATACGACAAGCCGCTCCTCGGCCACCTCATGAAACCGGACGTGACGGAGTTCCGCGACGAGTTGAAGGCTTTCTATTCAGTCATAAAGACTC
>JAFNRY010000185.1 GCA_017385345.1 Kiritimatiellia bacterium | reverse complement strand
GTCCGCCGTCTCTTGCGGCTTCTCGTCCGTGCTTTCGACGCCGTCCGGTTTCTCCTGCCGTGTTTCGGCCTCCGGCGCCTCTTCCTCCCCGGCGGGGCCGTCCGCCTGTTTTTCGGCGATGCCGTCCGCCTGCTCTACGGGAACTTCGTTTTCTCCGGTTCCGCCTTCCTCGGCCGCCTTTTCTTCTTTCTTGTAGAGCGCTGCCTTGGCTTTCGGGTCGGCGCGCTGGAGGGTCGGATCGAATTCGTCGAGTTTTCCGAGCGAAGGGATGCCGAAGTGCTCCAGGAACACCGGGGTGGTGCCGTAGAGGAAAGGGTGCCCCGGCAGTTCCGATTTGCCGACGAGCCTGACGAGTTCCATCTCCATCAGCGTTTTGATGTTTCCCGAGACATCGACGCCGCGTATTTCTTCGATTTCGCTCTTCGTGACCGGCTGGCGGTATGCGATGATGGCGAGCGTTTCGAGAGTCGCCCGCCCTATGCGCCCCGGCCGGTCGAGTTTCTGCATGGCGCGGACGTATCTGCCGCACGGCGGCACGGTCTGTATCCTGTAGGCGCCCGCAGCGCACGCGAGGGCGAAGCCGCAGCCCGCCACTTCAAGCGCCTTGCCGAGGCCTTTCAGGGCCTCGTCTATCTCCCGCGCCGTGCAGGTGCGGTATATTTCCGCCGTTTCCGCGTCTTCGCCTTCCTCCGGGGCCGCGGCCCTGACGGCGTTTTTCAGATCCCCCGCGGTAAGCGGCGTCTCGCTTGCGAAAAGGAGAGCGCCCACGATTTCCTGCAGACTGCGCGGCATGGGTATCGCTTTCGCTTCATTCATAGTCGTCCGGCCTTTCGAGCGGCGTTTCCGCGGCGGCGTCGCCGGACGGAAGGATCGTGATTTCGTGGAACGCCGCGTTCTGGAACACCTCTATCCTGTGCTGGCGCAGGAGTTCGAGCACCGCGAGGAACGTGGTTATTATCTCGCCGCGCGGCGAGGCCGGCGTGAAGAGCGCGGAGAATGCGACTTTCCCCTCCGACACCGCTCTCGAAAGGACGCTTTGCATTTTCTCCGGCACCGAGAATCTCGCGCCTTTGAGTTCGCCCTGCGGCACTTCCGCGGCTCTGGCCAGCGCCGTTCTGAACGCCGTGAAGAGGTCTTCGATCGTCGTTTTCGCGAGCGCCGCGCGCATGTCCGCCGCCGTTTTCGCGAACTTCGGGCGACCCCCGCCGAAACTGTAGCTTTCCGCCTGCAGCGCTTCGAGCGTCTCCAGCCGCGCCGCGGCGTCCTTGAACTTTTTGTATTCGACGAGCTGCCTTACGAGGTCGAGCCGCGGATCGGTCCATTCCTCTTCCGTCCCGTCTGCCGAGACGTTGCGGCGTTCGACCGGCAGCAACATTCTCGACTTTATGACCATCAGCGTCGCCGCCATCACGATGAACTCCCCGGCGACGTCGAGATCCATTTCGCGGGCTTCGTCGAGAAACGCCATGTACTGTTCGGTTATGTGGCCGATCGGTATGTCGTAGATGTCGATTTCTTCGCGTCTTACAAGATAGAGCAAGAGATCGAGAGGGCCCTCGAAAACATCGAGAGTCACCTTGTATTCGTCCGCGAAGAGCTGCTTCTGGGCCATGCTTCTATTATAGCAAAAGCGCGTCCTCGGGCGCTCAGACGATATTGGCGGTGGCGACGAGGCTGGCGCCCGTCCCGGCTACGTTTTCGACGATCGTGTCGCCTATGGAGACGGGGGGGCGCGTCGTCGTCTGGCGCATGACGGCCAGCACGTCGTACATCCGCGCTTTTGGCACGGGTTCGCTCGTTTTCACCGGCAGCGGCCGCCTCATGCCGGCCAGCCTCACCAGCCCCGTGACGGTGCGCACCGGATCGAGGAACTCCGTCTCGCCGTACTTCAGCCCGCGCGGGCATCCGTATCCGGATACTTTCACCTCGCCGTTTTCGCCTTTTTCCACCGAAAGCCTGCAGCCGCGCGGGCAGTTTACGCAGATCAATTCCATTCCTTGCCTCCTTGCGCGGCGTTTTTCAGCGCGAGCGCGTATTCGGCCGCGCTTCTTCCCGCGATCGCCGAATCTTCGCTTACTCCATCGACGATGTCGTACACCTTGACGGCGTTGCCGCACGCGAAGACGCCCGGCGTCCGTGTGGCCATCTTCGCGTCGACCAGCGGCCCGCCGGTCTCCGGATCGATTTCGATCCCGGCTTTTTTCGCCAGTTCGCTTTCTGGGATGAGCCCGCAGGAAAGGATGAGCGTGTCGCAGTCGAAATGGATTTCCGTCCCCGGTATTGTCCGGTGCCGTTCGTCCACTTCGGCGACCTTGACGCCCGTGACGTGGTCCCTGCCTTCGACTTCAGTAACCGTGTGGCGGAGCATCAGCGGTATGCCGATATCGTCGAGACATTGGATCTTGTTCCGCAGCAGCCCTGGGCTTTTCTCCTGGATTTCGATGCAAGCGAGGACTTTCATGCCGGAGAACACGAGGCGCCTCGCCATTATCAGGCCGATGTCGCTCGAACCGAGGATCACGGCGCGCCTGCCCGGCACTATGCCGTCGATGTTGACGAGGCGTTGCATCGTTCCGGCGGTGTACACGCCGGCCTGCCGCGTTCCCGGGGTCATGAGCGCGCCGCGCGGGCGCTCCCTGCATCCGGTCGCGAGAACCACGGCGCGTGCTTTCCATTCTTTGAGGCCGCTGCCCGGGCTTACCGCGGTGACGGCCGCGGCGTGGCGCTCTCCTTCGCACGCCGGCTTCACGGCGAACACTCCGGCGCCGCACATGAGCGGTATTCCGAGCGATTCTGCCAGGTCGATGTAACGCTGCGCGTATTCGGGGCCGGCGAGCTCCGCCTTGAACCGCTGCAGCCCGAATCCCGTGTGTATGCACTGCAGGAGAATGCCGCCCGGGCTTTCGTCGCGTTCGAGGACGATCACGTCTTCCGCGCCCGCCTCCTTCGCGGCGCACGCGGCCGCCAGCCCGGCCGGCCCGGCGCCTACGACCAGCACGTCGCACGTCCCGCTGCGCCCTGCGTTCGACACGCCCGCGCTTTCGCGCTTCGCGAGCCGCCTGGGCGCCGTCTTGCGCGACAGCAGAAACTCTTCTGGCGGCGTGCCGAGTTCCGTGCCGAGAAGTTCGATCAGTCTCGACGTACAGAATCCGCCCTGGCAGCGCCCCATGCCGCAGCGTGTGCGGCGTTTTATCCCGTCGAGCGTCCTGGCTCCCACGCGCGCGCGGATCGCGGCCCGTATCTCGCCTTCCGTGACCAGCTCGCACCGGCACACTATCCGCCCGAACGACGGATCTTTTTCGACAAGCTCCGCGAGCGCTCCGGTGTCCATGTTCCGCGTCACCGGCCACCAGCCGGCGTCCTTGGTGACGAGCACCGGATTCTTCCGCGACGCGCCCAGCGCCTGCGCCACTTCGTCAGCGAGTTTTTCGCCGATGGCGGGGGCCGACGTAAGCCCCGGCGATTCGATGCCGAGCGCGTTGTAGAATCCCGGCGCGTCCGGCGCCTCTCCCACGACGAAGTCCCCGCGCGTCGTTTCGTGCGCCCGCAATCCCGAAAACTCGTTTATCACCTTGTTGAGAGGAAGCTCTGGCCACGTGCGCCGCGCGCCGGCTTTGACTTTCTCCAGCCCCGCGTACGTCGTCGCCTTGTCGTCTTTGTCGCCGACGTCCTCCGCCGTGGGGCCGACGATTATCGTTCCGTCCACCGTCGGCGAGACGAGGATCCCCTTGCCCATTTTCGTCGGAGTCTGGAAGATCGTCGAAGTGAAAGCGCAGGATTCCTCCTTGTCGATCATAAGGTACTCGCCGCGCCGCGGCTCTATGTTGTATTTGACCGCGCTGACGAGATTGTTGAGCATGTCGGAATAGACGCCCGCGCAGTTGACGAAGGCTTTGGCTTCGAAAAGCCGTCCGTCGCGGCATTCGATGCGCCATCCGCCGCCGTCGAGCCTTTCGAGGCCGGAGACGCGCGTGTCGAACGCGAAGACTGCGCCGTTGGCCGCCGCGTTCTCGGCGAGGCGGAAAGTCAGGTCGTAGGGCAGGCAGATGCCGCCCGTGGGCGCCCACAGGGCCGCGGTGGCTTCGTGCGACACATTCGGCTCGCGCCGCCTCAGTTCTTCGCGGCTTATGATCTCCACGGGCACGCCGTTGTCCATGCCGCGCTTCCTGAGAGCATCCAGCGACGCCTCGTCTTCTTCGCCGAACGCGAGCACGAGGGAGCCGTTGCGCGCGAACGGCGTCTTCAGCTCCCGGCAGAGATTCTCGAACATCGCGTTTCCGAGCACGTTGTACTTCGCCTTTTCCGTGCCGCCCGCGGCGTCGAATCCGGCGTGCACTATCGCGCTGTTCGCCTTCGACGCGCCTTCGGCCACGTCGCTGCCCGCCTCGAGCACGGCGATGGACAGGTTGTAGCGCGACAGCGCCCTTGCCGTCGCGCAGCCGACGATTCCGGCGCCGGCTATGGCGACGTCGTATTTTTCCGTCATCGTTCCCTCCCGTCTGCTTTGAAAATCCATGCCGCCGCGGCCGCGGTGAAAGGCGCGGTCAGCACGAGGCCGAAACTTCCCGCGAGCGTCTTGGCCGCCTCCGCCGCGACGAGCGGCGTGTTGAGAAAGTCGGCCGGGGCCGCGCCCGCCGCCGCGAACGACGCCAGCATCGTCAGATACCCTCCGGAATACGCGAGCAGGAGCGTCGTCGCCATCGTGCCCAGCACGGCCGCGCCGATCCGCCTTCCGGAAGCGAAGAGTTCGCGGAATCCGAGCGACGGATTGTGCCGCGACACTTCGGCGACGCCCGCCGATATGTCCATGCCGAGATCCGTCACCGCGCCCGAGGCCGCGATCGTGGCCGCGCCGCAGAACACGTCCTGCAGGTCGATTCCCGCAATGCCGGCGTTGAGCAGCTGCTGGGAAAACGGCATCGTCGCCCCGTTCACGCGCAAGAACTCCGCGAACGCCGACGAAAGCGCCGCCGACGCCGCTATGCCGAGCATCGAACCCGCGAATGCGCAGAAACCCGTCTTGGCTGAGGTCGCCACCGAAAAGGAAACCACGGCCGCCAGGGCGGAGGCGACCAGGAACGACGCGGCGCGGGCGTCCCACCCGGCGAGCACCGCCGGAACCAGTATTTTCCAGATTGCGAGGCATCCGGCGGCGAAGGTGAGAAGGGCGGTCGCCCCGGATTTGCCGGCCACGGCGCACAGCGCGGCGGCGAACAGCGCCGCCGCCGCCGCGTACCGGCCCATCCGCCAGTGGTCGCGCGCAATGTACGGCTCTCCTTCCTCCCTGCCGGGCGGCGAGACGACGACCGCCTTGTCTCCGGGCCGGAACTTCTTGTCGAATTCCGGCTGCGCGCGCAGCTCGTTGCACGCCGGTTCCATCCTGCCGTCGGGCATGCGCAACGTCAATTGCTGCGTGCCGAACTCCACCGGGCCGGCGTGGTGAAGTCCGGAGTCGTCCGTTTCCGCCACTTCCGCGACGTCCGGCTTCTGCGCGCCCGGCGGGCGTTCGAAGCGCGGTCCCGGCGCGGCGAGCAGCAAAACGATGGCGACGGCCGGCGACAGCCGCGCCAGAAATCCGCCTACCTTGCGCAAAGTTCCTTCATTCTCCTGCCGAATTCGTCGTTTTCCATGTATCCGGCGAAGTTTTCCGCCCCCGCCCCCTGCAGCGTCGCCATGACCGGCAGCGCCGTGTGGTGCGCCGATCCCCACGATACGCCGGCCTTCTCCGCCAGTATCGACCGGCAAGTCGATGCAAGAAGATATTTCCGGACCGCGTCGTGGGCCTTCGTCTCCGCCACCTTCGATCTCGTGTACTCAACGTCGTTTTCGAACGCCGACTTGATTCTCTCGTATTCCGATTTCGAAAGCACGAGCGGATCTTTCTCCGGATCGCCCTCGAACTTGAAGCCGAACGCTTTGGCGACGAGGTCTCTTGTTTCCTCGAATTCCGGCGTTTCGCCTTTCTCGAGGCGCTTTCTCATCATGTGTCTCGATTCGTTCGAAAAACGGTCGACGCCCGTTGTCTGGCCCGCGACGCGTTCGATGAAGAAGTTGTATCCCGCGCCCGTGCAGCCGAGGGAGAGCCCGCCCGTCTCGTGGTCGCCCGTCACGGCGATGAGCGTTTCCCCGGGATGCGCCTCGAGGAACTCCTGCGCCACGCGGACCGTCTCGTCGAAAGCCAGCATGTCGCGCATGTTCGTTCCGATGTCGTTGCCGTGCCCGGCGAAATCGATCTGCCCGCCTTCGAGCATGATGAAAAACCCGTCGGGATTGTCCAGCAGTTCTATGGCTTTTTTCAGCATTTCGGCAAGCGTCGGCTGGCGCTCCCGGTCCATGTCGAGGGAATGCTCCATGTGCGACTTCGAGAACATGGAAAGGGTCTTGCCGCATCCCGGGGCGAGCGCGAGGAAGTCGTTTTTCGTGCGTACCACCTTGTAGCCGTTCGCCTCGGCAAGCTTGATTGCGTCGCCGTATTCCGCCCAATGGGTTTCGTTGGTCTTGCCGTGGTCGGGCAGTCCGCCGCCGGCGAAGAAGTCGAAGCCTGACTTCGCCAGATCGACGGCGATGTCGTAGTATTGCCCGCGGTGCTTGCAGTGGGCGAAGAAGCATGCCGGCGTCGCGTGGCTCAGAGTGGTGTTCGTTATGATGCCGGTTTTTCTGCCGGATTTGCGGGCGGCCGAGGCGCACGATTCGACGCTGGCGCCGTGCCTGTCCGTTCCGATGGCGCCGTTGAGCGTTTTCACGCCGCAGGCGAGCGCGGTCGCGGCCGCCGCCGAGTCGGTGACGAGCGAATCGACGGGGCAGGTCCTCAGCATCGCCTGCACCGGCATGGCGTTGATCGTCAGCCCTCTGCCTTCGATCTTCCGGGAAAACTCCTCCGCCGCCATGCGTTGCGGGACGGACATCCCGTCGCCGATGAAGAAGAATATATATTTCGGGTTTTGCGCCGCGCATGCCGCGCAGACCGCGAGCATTGCCGCGGCCGCCAGCAATTTCGCCAAACGTTTGGAAGTCGTGTCCGTCATGCACCCTATTATACCATTTAAGGACGTCTTGCTTGTGAAGACGGGCGCCCGCCTTGCCGTTTCGCCCCGCGCGGGACGGCGGCGCCGCCGCCGCGCTCAGACGTACCGTGCGGCGGAGATGGCGTCCAGGCAGAGAAGCGCCATGACGAGCCTGTCCACGCCAAGGGCGACTCCGGCTGCGGAAGGTATCGTTCCGACCGCCCGCAGGAAATCGCCGTCGAGCGGATAGTCCGCCTCGCCGAGCGTCTTGCGCGTTTCTTTGGCTTCTTCGAACCGTTTCGTCTGCTCGCCGGTGTCGCAAAGCTCTCCGAAACAGTTGGCCAGCTCCATGCCGCAGGCGTACAGTTCCCACCTGTCGGCCGTATCGCCGTCGATTTTGGCCAGAGAAGCCGCCGCCGGAGGGTAGCCGTGCAGGAAAACCATCCCGCCCATGCCGGAGATGGCTGGCTCGATCTTCAATGCCATGTCCAGATCGAACCTGTCGCCGTCCCAGTCGGTCCACGGATCCCATGCGGCAAATCGCCTGTACGCTTCGCGTACGGAAATCCTGCGTACCGGCGAAAACGCCTCTTCCCGCCCGAAAAGTCCGGCGAGGGTTTGCACGAGGCCGGTCGCGTCTTTTTCTATGTCGCCGCTTGAAGCCCCGAGCCTGTACCACTCGAGCATGGTGAATTCCGTGTTGTGGCGCGAACCGCGCTCGCCGTCGCGGAAGCACGGACCGATCTGGTAGATGCGTTCCAATCCGGAAGCCAGAAGCATTTTCATCTGCAGCTCCGGCGAAGCGCGCAACCATCCTCCGGTGGCTACGGGAGGGCAGTCTATGTGGGGTTCCGGCGCCGGCGCGGTGATGCGGCAGGGGGTGTCGGTTTCGACAAAGCCGAGATCGTCGAAATAGCGTCTTGTTTCGCGCAGGATCCTGGCGCGACCTTCGATCGCTGCCCTAAGCATACCGTTCGAGCAGCGGCGCAAGCCGCGTTTCGAGCCGTTGTTCGAGCCACGGCCGCACTTTCCAGAAGTCGCGCAGATCCAGATATTCGCCGACCGCCGCCGCCTGCCCCGGCTTGACGCCCCATACGCAGCGCAGCATGATGTTTCGCGCCGTCGCCCCTGGATCCACGAACTCCGCGACCTGCGTCCTGTATCCGAGAATTCGCATGATTTGCGCGCGGAAGGCGTCGGTCAGCAGATCGCACATTCTTTCGCGCAGGATCGACTGGCGGAGGAGCGCGGCGAAAGGCGCGTTCCCTCCGAGGGACTTCTGCAGTTCGTGTTGGCAGCATGGCGCCGAAAGCACGTATTTCGCCTTCCATTCGACCGCTTTTGCGAGCGCTTCGTCGGTCGCCGTATCGCATGCATGGAGCGAAACCACCAGGTCCGCTCCGCCCGGATCGAACGATTCTATGTCCGACGCGACGAACTCCGCCCTGTCCGCGATGTCGAGTCTCGCCGCGGCTTCTCGCGCGGCGGCGACCACGTCTTCGCGCCTGTCGACGCCGACGGTCCTCACGTTCGCGAACCCCATCGCGCGTTCAAGCCACAAATGCAGCGCGAGCGAGAGGTAGGCCTTGCCGTAGCCGCAATCGACTATGCGCAGCGGCGCGTCCGGCTTCTCTTTCAGCGTCGCGGCCGCAGCGCGCAGAAACTCGTTCACCTGCTTGTACTTGCCCCGCATGGAGGCCTTTATCCCGCCGTCGTCCGCGGCTATGCCCGCTATGCGGAGGAACGCCGACGAATCGAAGTCGTCGAGCGGGCCGTGCTTTTCCCTGTCGTGCCGCGCGTCCTTCAGCGCGTTGCCGCCCCCGCCGGCCGAACGCGATACGTGCACCTTGCCTTTCCTCGTCACGCGAATGTGCAGATCGCCGGATGTGGAGGATAGATGGATGTCGCGCACGCAGCCGTTGGCGAGAAATCCGCCGATCCAGTCTGGCATTTCGTCCAAACCGCGGTTTTTGACGATCGGCGCCGCCCCGGCTTCGCGCGTTTCGATCTGGAACGCGGTACGGTCGCCGAGCGCGATGCGCCTTACGGACACGCGTTTCGATATCCCGTTGCGCCGGGACGATTCTGTCAGAAGCACGAATGAATCGTCCAGAACCCCTTCGCGCAATTTTCCGTCGAGCTCGTCTCCGAGAGAAAATCTTCCTATCATGCGGATATTTTACCAGATCCGGCCTTTCCTATGGCGTTTCGAGGCTGGGTATTTCCGGGAAAGTTGCAATATCCAGCGACGCACGGTCGAATGAGGACATGATCTC
>JAFNRY010000184.1 GCA_017385345.1 Kiritimatiellia bacterium | reverse complement strand
GCGCGCATTTTCCTGGAAGCCGCCACCGGCGAAGATGGCGAAGTGCTCGAAGCGCGCGGCCTGCTTGTCGAGGCCATGCCGGACAGCGCATGGGCGATATCGAACGCGGAGGCGGCAACAGTCGGCAAAAACGGGAAGAAGCTTTCTCTGGCGGTCTCGGCCAGAACGTTCCTCAAACGCCTCGGTCTGGCCTCCGCGGAAAAGAAATCTTCCTCGCCGCTCTTCTTCAAGTGCCGATGCTCGCGCGAACGGATCGAAGCAATACTCGCCGCGCTGCCGCGAAGCAAACGCGATTCGCTGCCGCCGGACGCGGCCATCACATGCCACATGTGCGGCAGAACCTGGACATTGGGGGGATGAAGTGAAAAAAAGAGTCGAAGTCGGAATCGACACCGCCGTGCTCGCGCGCAACTACGGAAAAATCGCAGCGCGGACGGCTCCGGCGCGCGTACTGTGCGTCTTGAAAGCGGACGCATACGGAATAGGGGTTGGAGCGTACGCAAAGACGCTCGCCGCGGCCGGATGCGACATGTTCGGAGTGGCCGAACCGTTCGAGGCGGTCGAATTGCAGGCGGCCCTCGGCGGCAGTCAGGGACCAGACGTGCAAATCCTCTCCAGCGTGCTGCCGGACGAAATAGAACCGATGGTCGAGCGCGGAGTGATACTGCCCGTATGCGGGATCGAGGAAGCGAAATCCATATCCGCGGCCGCCGCCAGGCTCGGAACCGTAGCCAAAGTGCACTTCAAAATCGACACCGGAATGGGACGGCTCGGGATCCTGGCCGCCGAAGCGGAAAGTGTCGTGCGCGCGGTGCGCGCCCTGCCCGGCCTCGATTGCGAAGGCATCTTCTCCCATCTCGCGATGGCGTACGATCCGGGCGACCCGTTCACTTCGAGACAAATAGACGTGTTCAAAAAACTCGTCGCCGGACTCGCGGCCGGCGGCATCAATTTCAAAAAGATACACATCGCCGCGAGCGACGCCATAAACAACTTCCCGGAAACGTTCAAACCGCCGTTCAACGTCGTACGGACGGGCATCAACCTGCACGGCAGCTTCGACCCGAACGGATTGAGGAGCCTCGATCTGGAAAACGCGCTGACGCTCAAAACGCGCATCGCGCAGGTCCGCGAACTGCCGGCCGGGACGACGCTCGGCTACGGCAGGACGTGGTGCCTTTCCGAGAAGACGCGCGTAGCCACGATATGCGCCGGATACGCCGACGGTCTGCCGCTTGCGCTGTCCAACAAAGGACACGTGCTCGTCAACGGGAAACGCTGCAAGATCCTGGGGCGCATCTCCATGGACTATGCGACAATCGACGTCTCGGAGGCGCCGGAGGCGAAAGCCGGCGACGAAGTTACGTGTTTCGGCAGAGACGGAGAGGAAAACATAACGCCCGACGACTGGGCTGCAATCAAGGGGACGCACGCCTACGACATAATATGCTCTCTCGGCAGCAGACGCGGCGCGCGAAAGGCTTCCACCGGTTCGTGACGGAAGCAGGCGCGCCTACCGCGGCGGACGCCGGGGAACGTCCGCAACATCTTCGAACGCCTTGCAGACGCCGACGAGCCGCTCTTCTTCAAAGGCGTTGCACACGAATTGCACCCCGACGGGGAGCCCGCCTTCTTTCGTGAACCCGGCCGGAACGCTCGCGGCGCATACGCCCGCAAGGGAAGACGGGACCGTGAACAAATCGTTGAGATACATCGTGATCGGATCCTGCAGTTCGCCGAGTTTGAAAGCGGGCGTCGGCGCGCACGGCGTAAGCAGCACGTCAACTTTCCGGAAAACTTCGTCGAAATCGCGTTTCACGAGCGTGCGGACCTTCTGGGCCCTCTTGAAATACGCGCCGCTGTACCCGCTCGACAGCACGAAAGTCCCCATGATTATGCGCCGTTTGACTTCGGGGCCGAACCCCTCCGCGCGGGAATTGGCGTACAGCGAAGGTATATCCGCCGCTTTCGCGCTGCGATGCCCGTAGCGAACGCCGTCGAACCGGGCCAGATTGGCGCTTGCTTCGGCCGGCGCGATGACGTAGTACACCGGCATGGCGTATTCGGTGTGCGGCAGACCGACCTCGACCATCTCGGCGCCGGCCGCGGCGCACTTGTCAACGGCCTCTTTCGTTATGCGCACAACTTCGGGATCTACGCCAGGAGCGTTGAAATACTCCTTCGGCAATCCTATCTTCACGCCCTTGAGGGACGCTCCCTCGAGGGCCTTTTCGCACTGCGGCCTGTCGCGTCGCGGCATGGTCGCGTCCATCGGATCGCAACCAGCCAAAGCGTCGAAAAGGATCGCGGCGTCGGTTACGTCTTTGGTCATCGGCCCGACTTGGTCGAGCGAACTGGCGAACGCCGTGACGCCGTACCGGCTGACGCGCCCGTAACTCGGCTTGAGACCTACGCAATTACAAAAACTCGCCGGCTGGCGGATGGAGCCGCCGGTGTCCGAACCGAGCGCCGCGATGCACATGTCGCCGCCCACCGCCGCAGCCGAACCGCCGGACGACCCTCCCGGCACGCGGTCGCGCGCATACGGATTTCGCGTAACCATAAGAGCCGAATTCTCGGTCGAAGACCCCATGGCGAACTCGTCCATGTTGGTGCGTCCGGCCGGGATGAAACCGCGCCCGATCATATTGTCGATCAAAGTCGCGTTGTACGGCGCGACGTAGCCCTGAAGCATCTTTGACGCGCATGTGCACGGCTGCCCGGCGACATTGATCAAATCCTTTATCGCCACCGGCACAGACTTGGGATGGGCGTCCGCCATGGCGAGCGCGCCTTCCTCGTCGAACGTCAGATAGGCGCCGATCTCCGGATTCGCCGCCCGGCAGCGGCCAATTATCGACTGCACGATCTCGCGCGCCGTAGTTTCGCCTTTTTCCAGCGCCTCGCGCGCCGCCTTTATTCCAAGTTCGTAGAGTTCCATTCCGTCAGATAGTATAGCAAATGCCGCAGGCCGGTCTCGAAATCCCGCCGGCCGGTCCTCACTTCTCGAGAAGTCCGCTCGTCCATTCCCCTTGAGTCTTCCGCCCGGCCTCGCGCCAGCCAAGCGCCGTGAACGCGGCAAGCGTCTCGTCGTAGATTTCGGCGAGGATTCCGGAAATCACGAGTTTCTTCCTGACAAGCGCGTCGATTTCGCGTGAAAACTTGACAAGCAGCGGGCCGAGTATGTTC
>JAFNRY010000183.1 GCA_017385345.1 Kiritimatiellia bacterium | reverse complement strand
GCTGCAATCGAAAGCAAGTGGCAGTGCAGCAAAGACTTGTACCGTTACAGCGAACTTCCCCGCGTTGGCTTTTGTCGGCGTGGAAGCCACAGATGTATATGCGACGGTCGCCTGGTTTCAAAGGACGGCGTCCTTCCACCTGTTCGCCGTTTACGTACGTGCCGTTGGCGCTCGCAAGATCTATTACGCACACGCCGTCCCCGTCCGGCTCGAACAGGCAATGGTTGCGCGAAAGCTCGCCTTCGGGCCAGTGGATGTCGTTCGAGGACGAACGGCCCAGACGGGTGCCGAAGCGCGATATCGGATATCTCCTGCCCGGTTCCGGGCCGGCTTTCATTTCAAGTTCGTAGATTCCGTCCATCGGAGCACCTCCTAAAAGAAGCCTTTCAAAGCCTGCATCGCCACGGGGCCGAGCAGCACGATGAACACGGCGGGGAATATGCAAAGCATCAGCGGCCCAAGCATTTTGACGGGAGCCTGCTGCGCCTTCCTCTCAGCGCGGTCGAACCGCTTCTCGTTCATCTGGACGGACTGTATCCTCAGCATCGAGCCGAGAGAGACTCCGAGTTCGTCGGCCTGGACAAGGGCGGTCGCGAACGCTTTGAGATCGGGCTGGCCGCAACGCACGGCCATCTGCCTGAGAGCTTCTTTGCGGGAAAGACCGAGCTGGATTTCTTTCGTCATGCGCAGCAGCTCCTCGTTGAGGGGATCGATTTTGCGCGATTCGCAGTTGCGTTGCAGCGCGCTGATGAAATCCATGCCGGCCTCCACGCTCAGGGTGAGAAGGTCTATCGTGAAAGGAAGCGCCTTGGCGATAGCCTCGTACCGGCGTTTCAGCGCCGATTTGAGCCAGAGGGAAGGCTGGAACGCAAGCAGCGCCGAACCGCCCGCGCAGAGTTCGAAACGCGACTGCGTGAAATACGAATCCGGAAACACCGCCCCGAGCGCGAAAACCGAAAGGCACCACAGCACGCCGAGAACCGCGGGGCTCAGTATTTCGAGAGCGAGGAACTCGCGCCCGTCGAGCAGGCCTTCGAATCCGGCGGAGACGAGCATCCTGTCCATGTCGGACACATGGCGCGCGAAGGCCGGGCGGCGCACCAGATTGCGCAGATTGCCGGCGAACGGCAGAAGCATCTTGAACGAGGCCGGAATCGCCCTTTCCTGGCGGCGGCCGTCCGCCAACGTGACGTACGTCACTTCGCGCGCGACAGTCGCGATATAACCGGCCAATCCGGCGCCGGCCAGAGTCCACGCGGCTACAAGCGCTTTTTCCAGCCAATCGACGCTCATGTGACGGCCGTTCCTCCGCCGGCCGCCGCGAGCGGGGATACGACGCCGCCGTTCGCGCCCGGCTCCCCGGCGTACAGTATCATACCCTCCGACACGCCGACGGACATCTTTCTCGGCGCGAGATTGGCGACGAACACCACCTCCCTGCCGACGAGAGCGGCGGGATCGCCGTACGTTCCGCGTATGCCCGAGAATATCGTTCTCTTGCCCAGCGCACCGGCGTCGATGACGAATTTGAGCAGCTTAGCACTCTTCGGCACCGTTTCGCAGCTTTCGACGCGGCCGACGCGCAAATCGATTTTCTCGAAGTCTCCAAACGCTATTTCGGGTTTGAGAGGAGCGGCCGCGACAGCTTCCGGCGCCTTTGCGGCGCCCTTGTTCTTGCTGGCCCGGGATTCGTGCGCGACCTCGCCGGTCTCGGCAGGCTTCTCCTTCGCAGCCGCGACCATCGCCTCCACCTGGGCGAGCTCTATGCG
>JAFNRY010000182.1 GCA_017385345.1 Kiritimatiellia bacterium | reverse complement strand
GTTCCCTCCAAACCGCATTCATGCCGACACAATCCCGCGGGGCAAGGAACTTTTTGGTGTGGTGGGCAATTTAGCCGCAAAATCGTCTTTCTTTTCATATCGAAGATAGAATATTGCACCTGATTGCGTCGTATTCGGACTGTGAAACCAGCCCTGATTGGAAGACATCGTAGAGCTCGGCGAGTCTTTCCGCGACTCGGCGCGAACCGGCGGCGGAAACGATGGACGCGCGATTTCCTCCAGTGTCGTACGATGGTATGGCCGACACCGCCTTGCGCATCAACCCCTCCTCGGCATGATAATAGTGGCGCGTCATGGCGGAGGTCTCGTGTCCGACAATCGCCTTGACGGCCTCAATCGGCGTTCCGGCATTGACCGCAAACGACACAAAAGAATGGCGAAGCGAATGGAAAGACGCATGGCTCACCTTCCGCAAACGCCCTTCCACCTCCATGGACATCGCAATCCCCGCCTGCTTGAATATTCCCGCAATCTCCCGCGACACACATGCCGCGCGCGTCCGGTACAGCTCCGAAATCTCCGGCAGCACCGGTCCCCAGTGCATACGCATCGGCACGGCAAGCAGAAACCGCTTCAATTTCGCATGGATCGGGATCGTCACGGGCTGAAAGCCTTTTATGCCGCGCGTCTTGGCCGGAACAATCTGTATTATGTCGCGTTCCATGATTATATTCTTCCATTCAAGACGGCAACACTCGCAAAGGCGCATTCCGGTATATGCCGCAAGCCTGAACAACAAAGCCCATTCGCTCCCTTTTGCGCAGGCCGCCCCGATAAGCCGCGAAATCTCGTCATACGAAAGTTCCCGTCTGGGAACCGTATCGTCTGGAAGACGGCTTACAGAATCCCATGGATTGGACAAACCGCCAAATTCATCGACGAGCGCGCCGAAAACCTCTCTGATCAAGAGCAAATGGATGTTGCAAGTCCCGTTGGAGCGTGTGCGCGCAAGACAGGCCAGATATTCTTCGCCCGTCGTACGCCCGACCCGCCCGAATCCGTCCGCCTCCGGGTGGCGTTCTCTCATCCATTCGGCGAAAGCGCGCCACGCCCTGCGTCTGTCGAGAAACATCCGGTCCGACAGTCTCTTTGCCGCAGCGCTATCGGCGTAAATATGCCAATAACGCATGAACGGGGTCCGTGCGGCATCCTGCGCCGCAATCGTCCGCGCCTCCGCGGAAAGGGAATCCAAAAGCCTCTTCCATGCGTCCGTCTCGTCCGCCGTCGCCTGGCGTTTCGCGCTTGAATGATCGATGTTGCAATGCCGGTTTCTCCTGCAGTATCCTTCCATGGCCGAAATCCTCGCTATGCCGATTCCAGAATGCGCCGCCGCAATGCATTGAACTCATCCTCGGTTATCACGCCCTCCCCGAAGAGATTCGCCGCCTCTTTCATGCGCTCGCCAAGAGGTCGCGCAGGATGCGGCCCCGGCGCCGCGGCGTGCGGAGCCTTGCGGGCGACTCGACAATTCTCGAAATCGGGAATCGCGTCCACCGCTTTGCGCAGCGCCTCCTCGCCGGCGTGATAGTAGTGGCGCGTCATCGCCGTCGAACGATGTCCTACAATGGACTGCACGATGGCGATTGGCACGCCCGAGTTGGCGGCGAAAGACACGAAGGAGTGCCGCAGCGAATGAAACGTAGCGTACGGCGTCGGCCGCGACCGCCCCTCGATCATGATACTTGTCTCTATGCCTGCCGCGTTGAAGATTTTCCTTATGCCGTCTTCAAGCGTCGAATAGTGATTGAGATACATCGCAGCCATGCCGCCAAGCACGTACCCGGTCCGTCCGTCGGCGGGCGTCCGCTCGAATACTCGCGCCAACCGCGGATGGATAGGAATTGTGACGGGCCTGCGGCCGGAATACCGCTTCGTCTTTCCCGGAACGACCTGGATTATCCGGCGCTCGAGATCGACATCCCTCCAGACGAGCGTGCAGCAATCGCCCAGACGCAATCCAGTGTAGAGGCCGACCGCCATGAGAGAATGCCACTCGCCGCCCGCCGCATCCGCCTCGAACAGGACTTTCCCGATTTCGGCCGCCGAAAGCTCCCTCCTCGGAAAAGAATCCTTCGGAAAGCGCCTAACGTGCAGCCACGGATTCGCATGGACGATTCCGTCGCGCAACAGCGCGTTGAACATCGAGACGAGGAACTTTCGTATGTTGTTGCATGTCGATGCCGCATGTTTTTCACGATAGCGGTTCATGTATCCGTTGGCCATGTCCGCCGTCACTTTCGCCGCATCGTCCGCCTCGGGATGCGCGATCTGCATCCATTCCGCGAATTCGAACCACGCCGAGCGCTTTCGGCGATTCATCCTTCCGCCGCGTCCGCCGGAGCCGGAGGCGCCTTCGTACTGCGCCCATACCTTCGCGAGAGGAATCGCATCCCGTCTTTCCTCGATTTTCCGCCTCTCTTCATCAAGAAACTTCTCGAGCACACACCTCGCGCCGGCTTTATCCTTCATGCGGGTATTGATGCCTTTGTATCCGCTTTTCGTCCTGACGACAATATACCAGCATCCGTTGGGTTTGAGCTCCAGATGCCCGACAGGCGCGACTCCGCTTCTCCTGCTCATCGGCGCACATCCTTTGCAAGCGCCGCGCGCCGGCCGCATGGCGAAGTTTCAGTCTTCGCCTTTTCCGGATACGCCGATTCGCCGGCGCGTCCCCCGGCCGATGCAACCGCTCGCATAAGTCCGTCGATTGAATTTATCATGTTTCCGTCATTCATCTTCTTTTCCGTTTCCTTTGTATTCTGCGTTTTACGGGACGTCCGACACAGCCGCCCAACGCAACACATATTGCCGCATCTTCGCGAGAATGGCAATACCCGGAATCTCATGCAACGGAAAAACACATCACGGCGCGGCATGAACGACACGACGGGGACATCGTTCCGGACGTTTTTTCCGACATTTTTTTCGCTGTTGACGAAACATTGTCAAAGTTGGTAGAATTGACTTGCTTCAACATAGGGGGCGGGTGCTTTCCGGAAGAAGCAACAGGGAAGATAAGGAAGAACAAGATGGAAATCTATGTTGGTAACCTCGCATACGCGACGACCGACGAAGGACTCAAGGCGGCGTTTGCGGCGCATGGCGAAGTTACCGCAGTCCGTGTTGTGACCGATCGCATGACCGGGCGCAGCAAAGGGTTCGGGTTCGTAACGATGCCCGACGCAACGCAGGCGCAGGCGGCGATAGACGCCCTCAACGGCCAGGAACTCGATGGACGCATAGTACGCGTCAACGAGTCGCAGCCGAAACCGCGCGAAGAAAGGCGCGGGGGATTCGGCGGCGGCGGATATGGATCGCGCGGCGGATTCCGCGGCAGCGATCGCGGTCCTCGCCGCGAAACCCGCTGGTGATACTCGCGTGCCGCGTGCGTCGCCGTTCCGGCGTCGCGCCGGCGCATAAAAAAATAGAGGTGCGGAAAATCCGCACCTCTATTTTTATCTTCAGGGAAAAACTGCGTGAATCCAGAGGGGAACCGCGCACAACTACCGATTGTGGAGCGGGCGATGGGAATCGAACCCACGTAAGAAGCTTGGGAAGCTCCTATTCTGCCATTGAATTACGCCCGCAGAATCTGACGCCGATGGCGGAGAGAGAGGGATTCGAACCCCCGATACCCTTGCGGGTATGCATGATTTCGAGTCATGTGCATTCAACCAGGCTCTGCCATCTCTCCAGCGGCGAGGTGTATTCTATCAAATCCCCCTCGCCGCTGCAAGACAATTTACATATTGCCGATAACCGCTTTTATGCGACGCACGCCGGCGGAAGAAGAC
Source organism: Kiritimatiellia bacterium (assembly GCA_017385345.1). Classification (GTDB taxonomy): domain Bacteria; phylum Verrucomicrobiota; class Kiritimatiellia; order RFP12; family UBA1067; genus UBA1067. The sequence goes on along the minus strand of JAFNRY010000182.1, from coordinate 2,761 downwards.
TGTTCCTTGACGATTTTGAAGGAACCGAGTTCGGAAGTGTTAGCTGCGTGCGGGCCGCTGCATATTTCCTTCGACACGTCACCAATGGTATATAGCGAGACCTGGTCGCCGTACTTGGCGCCGAACAAAGCCATCGCGCCCTCCGCCTTTGCCGCCTCCACGGTCGTAAGCTTCTTTTCGACGGGAATGGCTTCGGCGATCCACTTGTTCACAAGCGCCTCGGTTTCCGTCTTCTGCTCTGTAGTCATCGGCTCCGGCCAGGAGAAGTCGAAGCGCAGACGTTCGGCCGTGATGTTGGACCCCTTCTGGTTCGCCTGCGGGCCGAGCACCTTGTGGAGAGCGGCATGCAGAAGATGCGTCGCGGTATGCATGCGCGTGACCACCTCGCTGTTGTCCTGCAAACCCGCCTTGAACGAACCGGCCGACGTGGTGCGCGAGAGTTCCTGGTGTTTCCTGTTCGCCTCTTCGAAACCCTCGCGATCCACCGTCAACCCCGCCTTGTCTGCCATTTCAAGAGTCATCTCAAACGGGAAGCCGAATGTATCGTAGAGCTTGAAGGCCGTCTTTCCGCTGATCTGAGACTGGCCGTGCGCCTTGAGCTGGGCGGCAACCTTGTCGAACATGGCCTCACCCTTGTCGAGCGTCTGGTTGAAGCGATTCTCCTCCGCCTCAAGATCGTTGCGGCAGCGCTCCAGATTCTGCGCGAGTTCCGGATAGACGGACGAATACTTGTCGCAGACGGTCTTGGCGAGTTCCACGGTGAAACCAGGTTTGATTCCGAGAAACCGGCTGTATCTCACGGCTCTGCGGATGAGGCGCCGCAAGACGTAGTTCGCGCCGACGTTTCCGGGCTTCACCGACCCCTTTGGGTCGCACAGGATGAAAGTCGCCGTCCTCATATGGTCCGCGATTATGCGGCGGGACTTGAGCGCGAGTTCCTGATCTTCGGGGGCCGTGGAAGACAATTCGTCGATCTTCGCCATTATCGGCGCGAAGATTTCCGTATCATAGACGGTGGGCGCGCCGGACATCATGCACACCGTCCGCTCGACGCCCATCCCGGTATCGACATTGTGCCGGCCGAGCGGTTCGTATCCGCCCCCGGCATTCTTATTGTACTGCATGAACACGTCGTTCCAGATTTCGACGTATTTCCCGCAATGGCACCCAGGACGGCAGCCCGGGCCGCACGCAGGCTTGCCGGTGTCGATGAACATTTCCGTATCGGGTCCGCAAGGACCAGTGGTGCCGGCCGGGCCCCACCAGTTGTCTTCGCGTGGAAGGCGGTGGATCCTCTCGTCGGGTATGCCGAGAGACCGCCATATCGAAGCCGCCTCCTCGTCGGCGGGTATATAGCCGTCTTCGCCTTCCTTCCCTTCGCCGGCGAACACCGTCACCGAAAGGAGATCCGGCGAGAAACCGAGTTTCTGCGTAAGAAACTCGTAGCTCCACGAAATAGCCTCTTTCTTGAAATAGTCATTGAGCGACCAGTTGCCGAGCATTTCAAAGAATGTAAGATGCGCTGCGTCGCCGACGGAATCTATATCGCCAGTACGGACGCATTTCTGGACGTCAGTCAACCTATTGCCCGCGGGATGCGGCATCGCCCCCATGAGATACGGAACGAGCGGATGCATGCCTGCCGTCGTAAAAAGAACGGTAGGGTCGTTCTCGGGAATCACGGACGCGCCGGGGATTATCGCATGGCCCTTCGACTTGAAGAACTCTAAATACATCGTCCGCAATTCATCCGCAGTAAGGTTTTTCATCTTTTTCTCTTCTCCTTAAAAAAGTATTATATCGAAAATGCATTACTCTGGTCAAATGCATACAAAAAAATCCAAATCTTCGCGACAGACCATACATCATGATCAAGCGTAGGATTTATCCGTATTGACTGATCATAACCATGCGGGTAAAAACATTGAATACGCTCCATCGGCCGCAATGAAGCATGGTGGGCGGTGAGGGACTCGAACCCCCGACCTTGACCGTGTAAAGGTCCTGCTCTAACCAACTGAGCTAACCGCCCGGCGTCCTGCACATTTTATCAAACTTTGCTCTTGCATGGCAACCTTATGATATAATCGTCATTCAAGAAAGGAAATCGTGCAATGAAAATTCTCGTCACCGGAGGAGCCGGCTTCATCGGCAGCCATACGGCGGTTGAACTTCTTCAATCCGGGCATGACATAGTCGTAGTGGACAATTTATGCAACAGCAGCAGAGAATCCCTCTCCCGGGTCGAAAAGATAACCGGGCGCAAGGCTCCGCTCAGAGAGATCGACATACGCGACGAAGACGGATTGAACGCCGTGCTCGATTCGGACGGCCCGTTCGACGCCGCCATCCACTTCGCGGCGCTAAAAGCGGTCGGCGAATCGACGAAAATCCCTCTCAAATACTACGCGAACAATCTCGGCGGCACGTTCACGCTGCTGAAATGTCTTGCCGCCCACGGGTGCAAAAACATAGTGTTCTCGAGTTCCGCCACCGTGTACGGCGATCCTGCGAGCGTACCGATCCGAGAAGACTTTCCGACGCCGGGATGCACGAATCCATACGGTTGGACGAAACTGATGATGGAGCAGGTCTTCAAAGACGTCCAAAAAGCGGATCCCGAATGGAATGTTATTCTGCTCAGATATTTCAACCCGATAGGGGCGCACAAAAGCGGGCTCATAGGGGAAGATCCGCAAGGCATACCCAACAATCTCGCGCCTTACGTTGCACAGGTTGCGGTCGGCCGCAGGAAGGAACT
>JAFNRY010000181.1 GCA_017385345.1 Kiritimatiellia bacterium | reverse complement strand
CGACGCCGCCATTCGGATGCCGTCCGGAAGCTGCTCTGGCAACTCGTTGAGTATTTGGAACTCAATCTGGCCACGGGAGAATGGAGGCTCGCCCTTGAGACATTCGTAGGCCATCGCCGCGAACGAATACACGTCCTGCGCGGCCTTGGGCGGCTGCCCGCGCAACTGCTCCGGCGACATATAGAGAAGCGTGCCGGATGACAATTTGCCGGTTACACGGGTCATCGTTTCCTGTATCTCGCGGGCAATGCCGAAGTCGAGAATGTAGGGGTGCCCGTCTTTGCGAATCATGATGTTCGCCGGCTTCACGTCCCGGTGAACGACGCACTCGCCGTGAGCATGGTCGAGCGCGGATGCAATGGGCTTCAAAAGCCTTGCCGTCTCGTCCTCGGCGAGCTTGCCTTTCGCCGCAAGATAGTCGTCGAGTGTCTGCCCCTCGATGTAGTCCATCACAAGAAATGGATTGCCGTTGTTCTCCTCGAAGGCGCGAATCTGCACGATGTTCGGATGCACGAGCCGCATTGCGACAAGCGCTTCGTCCTTCAGTTGACGGTACGCCCGTTTGTTGGAAACAAGAATCGACGGAAGCATTTTTACGGCGAAGAGCTTGTTGTCGAGCTGCCTGTCCTCCGCCAGCCAAACAGAACCCATGCCGCCGGTGCCGAGCCGGCGGACGACATTGTACCGTCCGGCGAGGAGCGGCTTGTCGCCTCCCGCCAGCGTTGCGTCGTTGTTCATGGTCTGCCCGTACATTCGCTACAGTTCCTTTTCCAGCGCGGCGGGATCGACCGCTCCGGCGATCTTTCCGGCGACTTCCTCCTGAAGAGCCTTTTCAAGGTCTTCCATCGAAGGAATATGGTCTTTGAGCGCCTCTTTCGATCCCGCCGTCTCCTTGCCGTACATCTGCGCCCAGAACTTGTCCGTGTCGCCAGCCTCGGCCAGAATGTCGCCCGCCTCGTCGAACACGTCCTCGACCATCTCGACGTTGATGTTCGTCACCTTGTTGACCGCCGCGAGCGCCTTTGCGAACTCGGAGTCCGTCCCGGCGGTTTCGAGCTTCATCAGCACCTGCTTGAACACCCACTTCTTCTGTTCAAGCTTAGTGATGAGCACCTGCGCGGAACGGTAGCTTGTCAGGGCGCGCTGCGCCGCCGCCTGCTTGCCTTCCTTGGTCGCTTCGCGGGCGCGTTCCCACTCCGCCTCAGCGTCCTTTTCCATGCGCTTGATGCGCTCGACGACCTCGTCGATTGCGCCTTCCGCCCTCCGGAGGGCATGGCGTTTCTCGCGACGTTCGGCGCGCTCTTTTTCCTTGGCGGTCTTGAAAAACAGGAATCCCATGTTTCACTCCTTTCAACTTACCTTGACCTGGCCGAAATCGGTGTCCAGCGTCTCCCCGGGCACGAGCCATCCGCAGCGGCGCCCCCGCCGCCAGGCGAAACCGCCGTCCTTGCGGAAGATGACGACGCCTTCGAACGAAGGGTCGGCCTCCTCCATGGGGAAACAGCTCCACAACGCGACGAACCGTTCGGACACGCCGTCGCGCCTCGTCAGCATCAGCGCCGGACGCCGCCCGTCTCCGCACCATGTGCGGTTAGCGTGCGGGCACGTGGCGCAGGCGCGCATCGGACGGCACGCCTTCGCGTCCAGCGCCACCGAACCCGAACTCGCGGCGCCCGACAACGACAGGACGCCCGTTTCGCCTGCAGAAAGTTCGACGGACGATCCAATGCGCCTGTCGTTCCAGTATGTGCCGTAGGACGACGGTCTCACAACGCGCGAGTCATCCATCTGCCCGTCGTACACGACGACCCTATCGCCGGCGTGGCTGAAATGGCACTGCGCCCTGCTGACCGCCCTGTACGCCATGTCGGAAACGCCGTCCGGCGGACGAAGCGAAATCTCGTTCGTTTCGCGCTTGCGTCCGAGGCGGATCGTCCTGCCTGAGAAGAAATGCAGTTTTGCCGTTCCGATGTCGAGCGTCAGTGTTTCGCGCACGGCCGCGCCGGGCTGGACAGGAAGAACAGGCATTCCTCCGGCGAGATCGATCGCCACGGGAACCCACGCGCGATTGGCGCCGAGCACGATCCGGCGAAGCTCATCGAATGGATTCTCCGCCCGCCCCAGACGCGCAAGCTCGTCTGCTGCGCGCTGCGAAATATGGATGTCTGACGCGTTTCCGTTGTGGATGTTGTTCGTTATGGTGACGGACAACTGGCCTGCGACTTTTTGCGCTTCTTGCGGACGCGCCACGAGCACCTGCACATCGCCTTCAAACCGGTGCTTGCGCCCGGCGGCCTCGTACGACAATGCAAGATGCCACAAGAACAAGCCGGCCGGTTGCGCAGGGATGGGAACATTTATTTCGCGAATCCCTTGCAGATAGACGATGCCGTGACTTTTCGCCGTAGTCCCGGTGATTGAATTTTCCAACGCAATCGAGACATTCTCCGCCGTTGCGCGGGGATCGAAGCGGAAGCGCAGGATCCCAGGAAGATTTTCGAACAGCAGGCAGAGCGAATCGATTTTGAGAACCGGCGGGATGTCCGTGCCTGCTGCGGAAAGGGGCGTGATTTCGCGCACCGGCGGGAGGTACGGGCTTTGTTCCGTCCTGCGCTGCGGTGAAGCGCCGCCTTTCTCGACGTTTTCGGTCTTAGGGGCGTCGCCAGTCTGAACGTGTTGGATTGGCTTTCCACATCGTTCGCAGAACTTCCCCGGAGACGTGAACTGTCCGCATGCTGGGCAGGAGATATTCACGGTTTGTAATTCGGCTGATTCTTGTTCTCCACCGCGCGGTTGTCGTCCCCGCGATAAATATTGCCGCCGACGCCGACGCGTAGAGGATCAACGACGCGTGAGAAGTTCTTATCGGCGCGCGCCGAATTGTCCTTGTACAGTTCATCCATCTTCCGGAGAAATTCGTCGTTGCGGTCGCTCTTGCCCATTGTCGCGAGAATCTGCTGGGGCGTCATGCCGGACTGCAGTTTCATCTGATAGAGCTTGAGCATGTCATCGCGCTGCTGCGGATCCGCTATGTCGGCCAGCAGCTGTTCAATGGTCATGTTGGCGCGACGAGCGGCGTCAGCCGACTTGTCGCGCTGGTGAAGTCCCTGCTTTTGCGCTTTTACGTCAAGCCATTCTTTGGCGTCCTTGACGTCCTGTTGCGTGTGGAGGTCCTGTGCCGCCGTGTCGGCTCTGGCGTCCTCCACCTTCTTTTTGCGGCCGTATTCGTCCATCTTCATGCCAACCGAGATGTCATGATCCACCTGACGGTCTTCCGTGCCGTGCTGGTGGCCCTGATCGCGATCCTCCAGCTCATGCCGATGGCTCTGGTCGTCCAGTTCGCGCTGCCGCTTCCATGAAACAAGCAGTTCGTCGTAGTCGTGTTCCCTAGTCGCCTCCGAGACGCGGAACTCGTCGGCGATGGCTGCGGCGTGCTCTTTGAGTTCGTGTTCGCTCTTGACGGCGTTCTTCGAGTCGGCGTTGACGAGCGATCGCATCGCCGCCTTGTACTCCGCTTCGCGGCGTTCCAGATCTACCTGGCCAAGCTTACCGGCGTAGTCCTCGTACTCGTTGCCGGTGAACTCGGCGGACGAGACGCGCACGACCTCCACGCCGCATGCGTTCAGATCGTCCTTGATGAGAGCGTTCACGCGCTCGTGCAGACGTATGCGACGTTCCGGATCCCGCACGAGATCGTCGAGGGTTGATGCCGTGCATATCTCGTCAACCGGCCCTCTGATCGCCGGCTCGAGCCTCTTGGCGATTTTTTCGAACGTACATTCGCGCTCGCCTTTGAGGATGTTGGTCACAAACGCGCGTGCCGCGTTCTTGTCGCCCTTGAATCGAAGTATTATCTCGCCGTAGAATTCTATTGTAAAATACTCGGACGTACGAAGTCCCTCAATGTGCAGCGGTACAACCACCTCGCCGACATCGACAAGTACGACGCTGCGCGGGGGAGGATCGCCGAACCAGTTTATACGCCGCGCGAGAGAATCTATGTCGTGTGCTCCGGCATCCAGGACGGCATTGACCTCTCCGGCGTCCATAAGAATAGCCATTGTGCCTTCCTGCACCTGGAGGTTCTTGATTGACTCATGTTTGATGTCGCCCGCCTCGAAACGCTGGGCGAAGTAAATCGGTTGCTTCTGCCAAACGCCGCCGGCTATGTTGACGCGGTCTTCCGGATAGAGCGGCGTAGCGCAGTGCGAACAGTAGTGCGCATCGTTTGCCACCCATTTGCCGCAGCCAGGGCATCTCCACCAACCGCCGGGTGCAGACTCGCCGCAACTATTGCAGAAACGGGCACGCTTGCTCACGCGGTTTCCGCACTTGTCGCACACATCAGAAAAAATTCCCATTCGAACTTTCCTTTCATTTGTTTCTGTTGTTCATTCGCTCAATCTGTTCCGCTGCCTGGCGGTCTAACACGGATCGAGGGCATCAAAAAACCTCTTTCCATGTCCCAGACGAGGCCGTAGGATTTGCCCGGATGAGAACACCAAAAGAGGTAAACGCATATGCGTTTCCGCTCAGTGACGCCCCATCTTGAAATTTCCTACGTTTCGTCTGGACGATCGCTTTGCAGCGTTGCAATTGTTTCCATCGCGCTCCGCCTTGCGGCGTGGCGACCGTGGCGGCTCTGCCGCCTATGACCGTTTTACCGTTTCGCTATCGGCATTCCTTTCATTTCCAGTTCGCGGTTTGAAGTTGACGTCTCGCGCGGGATGCACGGCAGGGACACCAGAATCTCGTATTGATGTTCCAGTTCGGAGGCGGGATCGTCTGTTGCGACAATGAACGGCGAACCATAGCGGATCACGTTTTCCCTTGGGCGGATCAAATTCTGAAACGTCGCGCGGCCTTTCTTTTCGCCTTCTATTGCGAAGTCTATGTCGTGCGCCGCCCATTCCATTGCCCGTATCACATTGTCGCGCCCATACCTCGGAAAGAATCCGGCGATTCTTCCGACAACCCGTTCGTCGCCCTGCGCGAGCTTGTAGCCGGAAAATTCTGCATCGTCGCATTTGACGATGACGCCGAAGCAGGCCGTTTCCGGCGAGACGGGCGTCGGGCGGAGGCAGACCGTCACGACCGCGCAATTATACCGCATCGGCATCGCAACCCTCCTTAATAATGTTCTTGACGCTCGACAGCGGCAGAACATCGTTCCCGATGTCGATCCACTCCTCAGGCATTTCGCTCCACATCTCTTCAAGGAATGCTTCATTCGCCAACTCCGCGGCCTTGCGCAAGAACTCCGCCCGCTCTGCTTCCGGCATTGCATCTCGGTAGGCTCTAAGGATGTGACTGGCCTCAAAATCATGCGCGGAGAATCCGGGATCGAACGCATTGTTGTGATCTATGATGTAAATATGTCCGTTTACGAGGAGGTTGCTGTTAAAGTCGGTCCGGTCCGTATTGTGTATCAGCCGGTCGAACAGGTATATCTTGGCAAGCAAAGCCTTGTCGATGTGCCGGAGATCGAATTGGGGATCGACGACATCTTTGCAGCCCTCGGCGTCAAGGGAGGCGAACACGTATGGATTGAAGTCCGTCACGATTTCAGGAACGGGGTTTGCCTGGTAGCCGCGCCCTTGCCGGAATATTGCGACATCAAGGTTGAGAATCGCAAAATCTGGAATGGGCAGATTGAGCCGCCTGGCCATGCAGGCGCAAATCCATTCGGAGATGACGGAACGGAATCCAGTGTGGCATCCCTTGCACCACCGGATCCTGTCGTCTTCGTCCGTGCAGAGATACGGCCTTGATACGCCTTGCTCCGACACTTTTAATATGGATTTCACCTGGTTCATTCGAGTGCAGTTTTCAATCGCTATATGACGATGCCGTTCCGTTTCGCGGCGCGGCGACCTTGGCGGGGCGCCGCGGCGCCCATGATTTGATACGACCTCCTTCGCTCCCTTGTTCCACTGTCGCGGAATCCTCTTCCCACGATTGCCGTTAGTATATCAAATTGTGCCGGCGTTTGCCGGGGTTTGCCGGTTGTGGTTGCTCCAGTTGTCCAACTCAATGCCCATGCCCCGCGAACGTTTACCTTGGCAAGTCGGAAATTGCGTATCTTGATAATCTTCTCGAGATGCGAAAAATCCCAACTACAGGCACGTTCGAGGCACGTTTGAGATGCCTTTTGCGCGGCTTTTTTTATTGGTGGAGATAAGGGGAGTCGAACCCCTGACCTTCTCAATGCCATTGAGACGCTCTACCAACTGAGCTATATCCCCGAAAGGTGGATGGATTATCTCAAACGACATCGCCGTTGTCAATAGAAAATTTGCATAGTGTCGTGTACCGCAGTTCGTTATAATAGTGGACACTCCTTTGAAACCATTACCAGGATTTTGACGAGCCCGTTCGTCAAATACTGGACACTGTTGGTATCATTGGAGGCATGAGCATGCGCAGTTCGTTATAATATCGGCTCGGCCTTGGCGCCTTGCGGCGCCACCCCTTCGGGGACGGCCTTCGCTTCCGAGGCCGGGGCGGAACAACATCACATCCAACCAACCCAACCCCTAAGAAAAGTGTCCAGCTTTTGACGAACGCAATGTACAGGCCTTCAATTAAAGAGTGTCCATTCTATTTGACGAACTGG
>JAFNRY010000180.1 GCA_017385345.1 Kiritimatiellia bacterium | reverse complement strand
TGCGGCGGCGAAACGCTGACTGCCGTGTTCAGAGTGTCGTTTCCGCCGCCGGAATTGACGGTAGAAACCGCGGATTGGACGCTGGGGCGCATTACGCTCCGGTGCGGGGAAACCGGCATGGGCGTTGCGGACGCGCCATTCTACACATTGTCGTATTTCGACACGGAGAAAGGCCAATGGCTCGACATTGACCGCGACGATCTGATTCCTTCCCCGGCGGTGGAAACGAACGCCGACGGCGTCGAGGCTCTTATAACAAAAATTACGGACAGGGAATTTGCAAGACGCAACAACGGCGTCGGTACAGTGAGGTATCGCGTCCGCGACGAGAACGGCCGGGTGTCGGCGGAGTGCGTCACGAGAACCCGATACGGGATGTTCGTGGCGACCGGAGAATACAAAGACCCGGGCATAACACCGCTTCCGACGCCGAAGCGGGAATGCGCCGTTTTCAGAGCGGCGTATATGCGATACGGACAGGGAGAAGAACTGTTTCCAGGATTGGACGACAAACCGTCCAAAGCCGAAGTTCTCTTTGCACTCGAATATGCCGCCGGCAAGGTGAAACCCGGCGACGTGTTCGTGTTCTATTTCGCGGGACACGGCGGCGCCGGTTTCTTGCCTTGCTACGATTACAACAGCAAAAATGGCAGTGGCGCGATCACGGCAGAAGATTTGTCGGACGGTTTCGCAAAGTTTAGCGACGGCGTCGGAATGGTCGCCGTCATATACTGCTGCCATTCTGAAAGCATGTTTATTCAAGACAACAACAGCATGAATCTTGGACGCGTCGGATGGATATTTTCTTCTCAGGCCGGCGAGACCACCAAGTCGCTCTCCCTGACGACGATTTTGTGCAACCAGGGCTGGTTCGACGGCGAGGCGGACATGCGCAACGGAGAATACGGGACGGGCGACGGCGACGGCTATGTGACATTTGGCGAACTGGCGGCTTACGGCTACTCATGGACGAGGAAGAACAATCTCTACCAAGGCCACATTCAGCGGATAGATAAAGCGAACGACTTCATACTCGACAATATCATGGCGGGGAAAGTTCCGTCGAACAGCGCCGAAGTTCGCACGTTGAAGTGGTTGTCACTGTCGGCGCCTTCTACCATCTCTGCGGCGGATGGAGATGTGACGAAGGCGATGGCGATGACGGCGGCGAACGGTTGCCGCACGGTGGGCGAGTGCTATGCGCTTGGCATCGACCCCGAAGACCCGGACGACGACCTCAAGATCACGCATTTCGAGATAGAGAACGGCAAGCCGGTAATTACGCTCAACCACACGGAAGACGGTTCGGGCAACTCGTTCACGCCGCGCGTGAAGACGCTCGGCAAGGCGAACCTCTCCGACGCCGAATGGCGCGAGGTGCCGGAAGGCGGCGATGCGTCGCTACGGTTCTTTAAGGCCGTAGTCGAGATGCCGTAGGGTCGGCGGCGGTTTCATCGAAACCGCTCTACCAGATGTCCGCGACGGGGTGTGGCCGCTCTCGCTTACGCTTTGAATCTGAAAACGTTTCTTATAAACAGGGACTGGAGTTTGCCCATTTTTTGAGTGCGAAAGTGCGACGCACCCGCATGGATAAAGGCTGAAGTGCGTTTCGGGATGTGGTTTTCGGCGTTTCGCGTCCGAAACGGCTATCCGTCGTCGTCGTCGATCGCACGGACGATAGATGAAAGTTTC
>JAFNRY010000179.1 GCA_017385345.1 Kiritimatiellia bacterium | reverse complement strand
GGCGTGGACCCCTCGCGCATAATGCTGCTTACCTTCACTAACCGCGCCGCGAGGGAAATGCTCGACAGGACCGCCGCCGTCGCCGGGCCGGCCGCCTCGGCGGTCTGGGGCGGTACGTTCCATTCCATATGCGCGAGAATACTCCGCAGAAACGCCTCCGCCGCAGGGTACGCGCCGTCCTTCAAGATCCTCGACGAGGAAGACCAGAAAAAACTGGTCGGCGAAGAGATAAAGGCCCTGCCGGGAGGCGGCAAGGACTTCCCGAAAAAGGAAATCGTGCTAAAGGCGATCTCGGACGCGGCCAACTCCGGCAGAAGCGTCGAAGCCGTCGCCGCCGCGCTGATGTCGAAAACGGCGGGGGTCGATCCAGAGGCGTTCGCCCGGGTCGCCGCGGGATACGCCAAGAGGAAGAAAGAACTCGACGCGATGGACTTCGACGACCTGCTCTGCAACACGCAGAACCTTCTCGACCGCGACGAGAGGATCCGCGCCATGCTGCAGGAAAGGTTCCTTCACGTCCTCGTGGACGAATACCAGGACACCAACACGATACAGGCGCGGATAACGGACGCGATAGCGGGCCTCCACAGGAACATAATGGCGGTCGGCGACGACTACCAGTGCATCTACACGTGGCGCGGGGCCGAGATAGACAACATACTCGGCTTTCCGGAGAGATGGAAGGGCTGCAAGATCGTCAAGCTGGAAAAGAACTACCGTTCGGTGGCGGGCGTTCTCGACGCGGCGAACGCGGTGATGAAAGACGTAGGCGGGGCGTTTGCGAAGACGCTCGTCCCGGCGCGCCAATCGCAGGGATTGAGGCCGAGGCTGTACGCCGGCGGCGACGGGCGCGACCAGGCCGCGGCCATAGCGTCGCTCGTGCGCGAACTGTCGGCGCTGGGCTGCGCCTTTTCGGACATCGCCGTACTGTACAGGAGCCACTACCAGTCGATCGACGTGCAAATGACTCTCGCCAAGCAGAACATACCATTCAGGCTGACGTCCGGCGTCGGCATATTCGAACAGACGCATGTAAAAGACGCGCTGGCGTTCTTGAGACTTCTGCGCGACCCGGCGGACGAGCTGTCGTTCGCGCGGCTGGCCACGCTGCTGCCGGGCGTGGGCGACGCCGGCGCCAGAAAAGCGTGGTCCAAAACGGGCAGGATTTTCCGGGCCGGCTCGGCCGAAGAGCGCGATGCAATGTCGGCGGTCCTGTGCGCGAAGGCGCGCCCGCTCTGGTCCGAACTGGCCGCATGCTTCGAACCGGCCGCGGGATTCATCGCGTCCGGCGAAGCGGGAGAGGCCATAGAAGTCTTCTGCAACGGATTCTACGCCGCGCACCTCAAAAGGGAATGGGACGACGAATCCGCCACAAGCAGGCTCGAAGACCTGAAGGAGCTCGCGGCGCAAATCGCCTCCGCGCCGGGCGGGCTCGACGGATTCCTCGAGGACGTCGCGCTCCTGACCAATCTCGACGCACGCAGGAACGATCCTGGGGCTGACAAGGTGACGCTAT
>JAFNRY010000178.1 GCA_017385345.1 Kiritimatiellia bacterium | reverse complement strand
GTGGCCTGGACGCCATTCGACCCGCCGGAGCCGCTGGACGATGCCGCCGCTCCCGCCGTCGCCCGGACGGTGACATTGCCGAGAATGACGACCTTACCCATGCCGCAGCCGCTCTCGCCGTTTCCGCCACTGTAGCCATCGTAGCCGTTGGTGCCAAATTTGGTGTCTACGCAATCTTTCAGATCGCAACCACGCCCGTCGCCTCCGTTGCCGCCGCCGCCTCCGTTGCCGCCGATTGCCGCGGCGCCGCCGCCACCGCCGGCACCGCCGTTGCCACCGTCGCCGCCCCAGCCATGCTCAGTACTCGTATTGAGATAGCCATTTTCGCCACTGGAGCCGTTCTCGCCGTTCGCGGCCGCACCGCCCTGCGCGATCAATGTGCCGTCGCCGACGATATAGAGCGTCGCGGTCGGGGGGACGTAGATGGCAGGCACCCCGAAGGTTTGGCCGCTCGCGTCTGCGCCATACACCGTAAGCGTCTTGCCCTTCTTGATGTTGATGACCGCTCTCGTGTTGCCCGGCACGTTGATCGGGCTTTGGCCTGTCGTGCCATACCAGGTGGTATTGGCGTCGATGGTCAAGACCTCCTTGTCGGAGAGATCCTTCACTGTCGCCGCACTTGCGGAGAGCGCGGCGACCGTCGCCAGTATTGCCAAAATCGATTTTTTCATCAGCTGATTCCTTTCAACTTTTCAACCATTCAACATTTCAACTATTCGGCGACGCCGAAGTAGATGAACTGTCCCTTGACGGACGTCAGCGCAAACGCCGAAGCGCCGCCGTACATCGTAAGCCTGACCTTCTGGCCCTTGCGGACGGGTATCGTCCAGACGAGTTTGCGCGCGGTGTCATCGGGACCGATCGTCCCCTTCGGCGTCACGTTGAATGCGACGCTGCCGCCTTCGACGACATCGAGCTGGAGCTCTCCGCCGTTCGGGCTTTCGCACTGCGCCTGGAGCTGGAAGAACCCGTCGTTCGCGGCCGTCCCGACATCGTAGGGCACGGTATCATTGGCTCCGCACGACAGCGAGGATGGCGTACCCGCCGGCGCGCCGCCAGAAACCGACATCTCGCCGAGGTTCGCGAAGGCGACGCCCTTCGCAGGTCCTGCTCCGCCGAGCCACTTGAGCGATCCGCCAGAGATCGACACGTTCTCCAGATTGATCTCGCTAAAGCCCTTCAGCGTACCGGCCGTGAAAGAACCGGCGCTGCGCGCGTCGAACGACTGCGCTGCGGAAATCGATGCCGCCGCCACATTGCCGATCGATACGTTCTCACCTTCCAGTCCGATGTAGCCTGGCGATGCAATCAAGTCCACCGATGCCGCCTTCATGGCGTACGGCGCCATCGTCACATCAATGTCGTTCGTGCCGAGTGCATCGATCTTGACACCTATCACGTTGTGCGTAAGGCCGTCAGAACCATCCACTGGCACGGAAAGTCCGAAGACGCCCTCCTCGGCAGTCCTGATGACGAGATTCGTCGCTTCCGCCTCCGCATCGCTGTATATGACGGTAACAGTCGCATTGGTCGTGTAGTTGGCCCTTGCGTTGCCGTTTTTGTCGCTAAGGATGCCATCCAGCTCTACCACCACCGGCTCGGTGCCGACGGCGAGACGCACCGCTCCGCGAGTCGGCGCCGTGCGCACCTGGGCGAGCTGGTCTACGACGAACGTGGCCTTCGCCTCGTTCGGGTCGCCGGCGAAGAGCACGCGCCGTCCGTCGCGCCCAACCGCCAGGATGTGGTTGTAGCTTGCGTCGTAGTAGATCTCGGCCGCGTCCTCGTTGCCGGCACTCGCCCCGCCGAGCGGAGGATGGACGACATGCGTGACGCCTGCCACGACCTGCGTAACCGCCAAGCCATACGATGTAAACACCTTGGCAGGCGTGGCGTTCGTCGAGCACCAGTAAGTCGTGATCTTGTCGGTATCACCCTGGAACTGGGAAGCATTCCCAGTGAAGATGCAGTTGACAGCATTTACGGGGGTACTGACGGAAAGTGTCGGCCCACTTGTGGGATTACCGGCCTTGTTGCCGGTAAACGTGCACGCGAGGAAATCCACCTCTTCGCCGTTGATCGCATTGACGGCGCCGCCATATCCAGATGCCGAATTGCCGCTGAATGTCGTATTGACGAAGAACGCGGCATTGCCGTCCCCCTGCAATCTCAACGCGCCGCCATGTTTGGCGGAATTGCCTGCAAACGTCGTCGACGCCACCAAGAGATAGTTGGTGGACCGTGCCATGAGGCAAATCGCGCCGCCGTAGTTGGACGCCTCGTTGCCGAGAAACGCGCAGTTGTCGATGGATATACTCGCGCCGCTGAGAAGGAGCGATCCTCCGTTGTCCCCCTTGCCGCCCGTAAGCGTCAGGTTCGCGAGCGAGAACATGCCTCCGTCGTCAGAGGAAGCTCCCTTGAAGTTGAAGTGCCGCGAATTCGCACCCGCGACAAGCTCGACGCCCTTCTCCCCGGGCACGAGCTCGCAGAGTCCGTTGACCTCGAACGACCTCGCGCCCGCCGGTATCGCGATTTCGCCTGCGAGCTTGATTACTCGGTTCGTTGAGTCGAGCTTCTCGAAGGTCACGCGCCTGCGTCCATCTTCGCCGACGAGGAGTGGATTTGCGACGAGCGCGTTGACCGCGTCGCGCAGCGTGATCGCCTCGTTGCCGTAAACGTCGAGCGTGCTCGCGCCGTCGCCGGAAGACGTGATGGAGAGAATGCTTGAATCGATCTCCCAGCGCGCGTACAGCGTATAATCCTCCACATAAGGCGACATCACCATCGTCGCCTTGTAGTCCGGCCCGTAAACGCACGTTCCGTCGTCCGTCCAGTATCCGGCGAACCTGTATCCCGCGCGCTTCACCTTCGCCTCGTCCAAGAGTGTCACCATCTTGCAGGCGAACGGCTGGGCAACCTGTATCTGCTTCGCACTGCCGCCTTCTGTAAGTCCGAAGTCGAGCGTCATCGTCACCGAAAGGAACTGCTCCTGCGGAAGTCCCGCGCCCGAGTCGACCGTGCAGCTTGGGCTGCACGCGATTGCTGCGGTCGGCAGCACGACCACCTTGCCGCCCGCGCCCTGCGCATACCCCGCGTTGCCCGCGGCGCCCGCGCCGGTCTTGGAGATCGGATGGGTGTCTTCCTTGTAGTTGTTGTGCTCCGTGCTGGACTCCGGTTCGCCGCTGCCGCTGCCGCCGCCGACAAGTCCGCCTTTGCCGTCGCCGCCCTTTCCGCCGTCGATGTTCGAGGCCTTGTAGGTATTGTCGTTGTCCACGACAACATACGAGCCAGAGCCGCCGCCACCGCCAGCGCCACCACCGCCGCCGCCGCCGCCGATGGCCATCGCCCTGCCGCCGCCGCCACCACCGCCGCCGGGACCGCCGCCGCCGGCATGCCAGTCGTCAGTGGCCTTTTCGCTCGTCGAGCTGCCCCAGCCCGAGCCCGCGCTGCCGGCTTCTCCCGCCGCGCCGCCGGTCACGGTCGCTGCGACATCGCCGAGGATGTACACTGTTCCGCCTGCTGTCCCTGGCTCGCCGCCGCTGCCCTTCTCACCATCCGAGCCGTCCTTCGGGAAGTACTTGCCATGGTAGGAATATTGCCAATCGTCGGTGGCGGAGGCACCCTTGCCGCCGGTGTCGCCCTTGCCGCCGGTGCCGCCGATGCCGGCGCCAGCGCCACCGCCGCCATCGCCGCCGGAGCCGCCGGAGCCGTTCTTGTGGTGGTTGTCCCCAGTGTCGTCATAGCTGGCTGCGCCGCCGTTTGAGCCGTTGCCGCCCTTGGCCGCTTTGCCGCCGGACGCGACCAGCTTGCCCTTTCCGGTCACGTAGAGCGTCATGTCGGCGGGGAGCAGGATGCCCGCTCCCGCGCCGGAGCGGCCGCTCGCTTCGCCACCATTCACCGTAAGCGAGCAGTTTTCCGGGATGTTGATAACGACCTTCTTGCCGCCGGCGCCGTCTTTGGCAACCGCCGTCAGCGCATTCGATGTCGCTCCCGCGTTTATCTCGACATTGCCGGAGACGGTGTATATCGTCCCGCCGTTCAGCGTCGTCGTGCCGTCTGTGATCGTGCCGGTATCCATCGCCATCGCGCCGCCCGCTGCGATCAGCGCCATGACGAGAATAATCGAATGGTTCTTCATGTGTTTCTCGCTTTCTCTTTAAGACTTTTTTCCTTTAGACAGGATTTACAAGATTTACAGAATTGCTCCGACTTGTTCGAACTTTCTTAATCTTGTCAATCCTGTCTAAAACATTTCCTCACAGATTCCCGAACGCGGTTCCGTAGATCGTCTGCACGGCGCTGCCGCCGTCCTCGATCGTCCCGCCCGCGGGGACGATTACGTTGAAGGCGCCGTCGGGGCCGTCGTATGTGAGGAACATGTCACACGGCGCGGAAGTCGTCGTGTACTTGAAGCTGTCCTGCGTGAAACTCGCCGGCCAGTTCGGACGCACCATCGTCACGCCGCGCACGGTAATCGTCGAATTCTCGCCGCCGCCGAGCCTGCGGTCTTCCTTTTTCGTCAGCGTGCATTTGTTCGGGAACGCCTTGAGCGACGCATCCGCCTGAACCGTCACGTTCGCGACAGCCGCAGAGTCGATGAATACCCCTTCTGCCACCGCACCCGCAGGCGCATACACGACGTCCGCCGCCGCGGCGCGGACCGCGCGCGCCGCGCGCGGAGTCGTGGAAAGCCTTTGACGCGGCTTGAGCTCTTCCGCTTCCGGCGGCGCAAGGCCGATCTCCGGAGCGCCCTTCACCATTCCGATCGCGTCCGCGAGCGTGCGGCCGATTCCGTCCGGATCCAGTCCGTCCGTATCGTTCAGCTCCGCGTAGAACACTCCGTTCGTATCGATCGGCACGCGCACCGTCCGCGCCCACAACGCCGTCTCGGGCGTCTTCGAATCGTAGAGCCGGAACGTCAGCTCGATAGCCCCTGCGCTCTGCTCCCCGCCGCCTGAACGCCGCAGCACCCCGCGGTAGGTAAGCGCCTGCGGCACGTCCGCAAACGCGGCAACAACCATCGCCGCCACCGCCAAACCTGTTATTAGACTCTTCTTCATTTGACCTTTTCCTTTCCTATAAACTATTCAACCTCCGCCGCCTTGATCGCACGCTGCAAGACGAACACGCCAAGCGACACGATCGGCTCCTTGGCGGTGAGCCCGCTAACCGTCCACGTCACGAACCCGGCGGTCTTCTCCGACGGCGTCCAGCTGAAGTCGATGTCGGCGTCGGGGTTGTTGTTCTTGTGCCACGAGAACTCCATACTGTTCGTGATGCTCCACAGTTCCGGCTTGACGGTGTACGCATAATTGCCCAGATCGTCCCCGCTCGGCGCAGAACCCGAGTAGTCTGCCTTTTTGCCGTCGTGGTCGGGATGCCACGCATGGCGGAACGGATTGTCCGACGCCCTCTCCGCGACCGTCCAGTCGAAGACGAGGCTTTCGCCGAACACGCCGGAGGTCTTCTCCACGACCGGGTTGTCAATGCTCATCATCACCGTCGAGTACCGGCGGGCGTTCTCCACCTCTGCCGGGACGGACTCCAACTCCCTGAAGAGCCGCGGCGTGCCGTTGGTATCGACGCCCGCCGACACGCGCTGTAGCAGCTTCACCGCGCCGTCCGGCGCGACATGCATCATCACGCTCATCTTCAGCGTTCCGCCCGCCTTCACCGGCGTCTTGTTGGTGTCGTCAAGCCGCGATACGGTCTCCATCTGGATGTACCCGCTCCAGAGTCCGACCGGGAATTTCACCGCCTCGGCGGATTCCTGCGCCGCCTCGAGCGCAACCGGCAATCTCACGCGCATCTTGCTGACTCCTGTATCCTCGATTACAAGGATGGCGCCGTAGTTCTTTCCGTCCACAAGCTTTGAGCGGTCAAGTCCAAAGACCAGATCCGTCCCCTCGTCCGCCGCAAGTTCGACGGTCCACTCGACTGATTCTTCGACATTGGTGTACTGCTGCGCACTGAACGCATCGACGCGCGGCAGTTGGCGCGAGATCGGCGGCAGATCTTCGCCGGCCGACTCCCAGTCGTCAGAACGGACCATCTTGATCTTGAAAACGTGGTTGGTCGTTCCACAGTTCCGGACTCTGACAGAAGCATAGTTTACATCCGATGCGAATATGACGCCGCTGCCCTGGACGCCGATTACGCCCGGCCACTCGGCATCCTTCGTCGATGTGAGCGCATACGCCTTGCCGCCCTGCATCGTCACGCGCGCATTGAGGAACTTGCTGAATACGGGTCCGGACTCATTTGTCCCTTTGATCTGGTGGGCCACGCCGTTGGCCGTGCCGAACGGACCTTCGCCGAAATACGCCTTCGCAGTAACGGAGGTGTCGGGGCTCGCCGATACGCCGACAAGGTTCAAGAAGCCGGAATCGACCGTCGCAGTGCGCCAAGTCTGGTTCGGAACAGCGGGTGTGCCGAAGAATTGCTTCGACCATGTATCTGTCGCGTAGATCATATAGACGTATCCGCCGGAGAGTGCGCGCATGGTAGAGGAGTCCGGATCGTCTTTGAGCCATACGCTGTAGGAAATCGGCTTTTGCGCGATTTCCGTTCCATCGTCCGCGAGCTGGCGCGTGGAGGAATATGCGTCGGACTTGTACGACGCGACGCTCTTTACCGGCGCATCGGCAAAGAAGTTCTCGCAAAGCGCATTCGTCGGCGTCGATTCGAGGTAGATTGCGTTCCACCCGTTCTTCAGCGTCATCGTCTCCCAGATGTGCGCCGCATGAGCGGAGCACGCGGCGAAAACCACCAAAACTGCCCAAAATTTAGTATTGTTCATGTTTCAACCTCCAACTCCAACTCTTGTCTCCAACTCTACTTCGCCTCAAGCTTGAAGAACTGGCTTGTCGCACCCTCGGCCGGCACGACGTAGATGGTCGCGAGACCCACCTCTTCCTCGTCGGCGGACGGCATTATCTGCTCATGCTCGCTATCCGTCTCGGTCTTCTTCACCTTCTGAAGCGCCCACCGGGGGTTCGTCAGCGAAAGCGTCGTCTCCACGCCGTAGATGTGGCCACCAACATACTCGAAGCTGAGCGAGTTCAGCATATTCTGCGCCCCGGCG
>JAFNRY010000177.1 GCA_017385345.1 Kiritimatiellia bacterium | reverse complement strand
GGCGGCGGCGACGACGACGACGGCGACGGCGTGGCAGTTTGCTATCATAGGAGCATAAAGCCGGATAGGAGCATAAAGCCGGACGGCAAGAAGAAAACGCACGGCGGGGAAAGGAGAACAATGGGAAAACAGACCGGAAGAAAGAACGACCAACTGCGGCCGATAGAGTTCATACGCGGCTTCACCAAGCACGCCGCAGGCAGCGTGCTCGTCAAATGGGGCGACACGTGGGTGTTGTGCACGGCAAGCGTCGAGGACAAAGTACCGCCGTTTCTCAAAGGCACCGGCAAAGGATGGGTCACGGCCGAATATTCGATGCTGCCGTCTTCCACCTCTGGCGGGCGCAAGGAGCGCGACATAAAGAAGTTGAAGCAGGACGCGCGATCGACGGAAATCCAGCGTCTGATAGGGCGTTCCCTCCGCGCGGCCATAGACACGGCAAAACTCGGCGAGCGGCAGATCACGATCGACTGCGACGTGCTTCAGGCGGACGGAGGCACGCGATGCGCGTCGATCACAGGCGGGATGGTGGCGCTCCGCGACGCTGTCGGGAAGCTGCTGACCGACGGCGCTCTCGCGGAAAACCCGATAATCCAGCGCGTCGCGGCGGTCTCGGTTGGGGTGTGCAAAGGCAGGCCGACGCTGGACCTCGACTACGCCCACGACTCCACGGCGGAGGTCGATTTGAACGTCGTCATGACCGACGACGGACGCTATGTCGAACTCCAAGGGACGGCCGAACACAAACCGTTCACCGAAGAATCGCTCGACGCGCTCCGGGCGCTTGCCCGCAAGGGGCTAAAGCGGATATTCGCCTTGATGGGGTGAAAACTACCCGGCGACCGCCCCCATCCGCCTTCCCCGGCCGGGCTTTCACCTGTCGCCGGGGACGAGCCAAAGGCCGAACAGACCGCCGGCGATGTTGCCGGGTTTAGGAACGAAACGCACTTCAACATGCTTCTTTCCTTCAAGCATTTCAGGGGGGATGGGCATCTCGCGGAAAAAGAATCCCCTTCCGCCGGAATTCTTCAGGTTTTCCGTGAACAGGGTAGCGCCGTCGATGCGGACGTCGAAAGAGCGCGCGCCGCGTTCGCAATTTCTGTATCTCGCGACGAGTTTCGCCCCGCGGCCGCAACCGGCCGCGGACATTCTGTAGGCGAAGCCCGCGCCGCCGCGAGCATCGCGCCAGCCGTAAACGCGGGGCGCGCCGTATATGTTCGAACCAGATTCCGACTTGTCGCCGGAAAACGAATGCTTCCTCTCGCTCCAGAAATCGCCTGGTTCCACGCTGTCGGCGGCGCGTTTCGCATAGTCGGCCGCCTTGCCGTCCGCCACCGCGCAATCCGCGCTTTCCTTTTCGCCCATGATACGCCAATACGTCGTGTAGCGGCTGAAATGCACCGCAAAAAGCGGTTTGAGCAAAACATCCGTGCCGGACAGCCGGAACACGAGCGGGCCGCACGCGGTAGGCTCAAGAAAAGCCGCCGGATTCCCGACGGCGGCGGCGGGAATGGAAGCCATCTCCATGTAAGGCTCGAACGAAACGCTCGAACAGTAGCTCTTGTCCGGACCGACGCACGACACGGTCTCGGAAACATACTGGCGCTTGGACATGCCGTCCGTACCATTGTCGCCGACCAGCAATACCGGACCGTAGAAGAACGCGGCGTATTTCTTCGAACCCGGCAGATATTCCGCGCGGAGGGACATCGGGAATTCGATCCGGACGACGTCGCCGGCCTTCCATCCGCGGCGCAGCACGACATACCCTTCCGCATCGGTTCCGGCGACTGGAGCCTCGCCGTTCACCTTGACGGAGAACCCGGCGCCGGACCACGCCGGACGGCGGATCTTCAAGGCGAAATCGGGACTCTCTCCCGCGGATTCGATTTCCACGCAGGCCGACTCTCCATGCGGGAAAGCCGTTTTCTGGCGCAGCCTCGCGCCGCGGCTCTTCCATTCGAGGACGGAAGGGGCGAACAGATTGACCCTCACCGCGGAGTCGTCGGCCGCGCGGGTGTAAATCATCCGCGCGTATTTTCCCGGCGCCTCCAGCCCGGTCCCGGTGCAGCACCACATGGAATCGAACTCGCTCGAATACGTGCGCGACGTCGCATGGCGCACCGGCGTGTGATACACGGTGCGCCCCAGAACCGGATCGTGGGTGCTCAAGAGATGGTCGAAAAGAACGCGTTCGTAAAAATCCATCTTTCCGGCCGACGGCTCCGCCTCGAAAAGCGCCTCTGTCAGACGCAACATGTTGACGGAAGCGCACGATTCCGGTCCGGTAGCGTGCGGAAAATGCTTCTCGAAATCCGCG
>JAFNRY010000015.1 GCA_017385345.1 Kiritimatiellia bacterium | reverse complement strand
TCGTGTCCTTTCTGAAATCGACGCCGATTCTGGCGGCGACCGTCGCGAGGTGGAGGAAGTAGCTGGGAGTGCAGCAGATGGCGGTGACGCCCAGATCCTTCATGAGCATGATTTGCTTTTCGGTGTTTCCGGCGCCGGTCGGGAGAACCGCGCAGCCGAGTTTTTCGGCGCCGTAGTGCGCGCCGAGTCCGCCAGTGAACAGCCCGTATCCGTAGGAGACCTGGACTACATCGTCCTTCGTCAGGCCGTACATTGCCATGCATCGCGCCACTCCGTCGGTCCAGACGGCGATGTCGCCTGCCGTCTGGGGGATGCAAATCGGCTTTCCGGTAGTGCCGGAAGAGCAGTGGAAGCGGTTGATTTCCGACATCGGCGCCGCCGTCAGCCCGAGAGGATATTCGTCGCGCAGATCCGTCTTCATCATAAACGGGAATCTGGCGAGATCGGCGAGGGATTGCAGGTCGCGCGGCTTGACGCCTTTTTCGTCGCAGCGGCGCCTGAAGAGGGCGACGCGTTCGTATTCGTAGGCGACAAGTTTCTGCAGTTTTGCGAGCTGCATTTTCCGCAACTCATCCACCGGCATGAAGTCCGGCTTCGATATTTCGTTCATTTTTATTTGTTCCGCTTTTGCGTTTTGCCCTTGTGTACACGCCCGCCCGGTTGCGCGCAGCCGGGCGGGTCCGTCAAGTCCGTCAGTCCCTTTTGAAGCTGCCGCCGGCGGAGGCGTTGCCGGCGAGAAGGGCGTAGCGTTCGAGCCAGCCGCCGGTCTTGCGCGGTTTCCAGGCTTTTGCCTTCTTCGCGCGTTTCGCGATTTCGTCCTTCGAGAGCTTCGCTTCTATCTTGCGGCGCGGAATGTCGATCGTGACGAGGTCTCCGTCTTTGAGAAGGCCGATGAGCCCGCCTTCGGCGGCCTCAGGGGAGACGTGGCCGACGCAAGCTCCGTGGGTGGCGCCCGAGAAGCGGCCGTCTGTCACGAGAGCCACGCTCTCGCCGAGCCCCTGCCCGATGATGTAGGACGTGGGCGCGAGCATTTCCTGCATGCCCGGCCCGCCTTTCGGCCCCTCGTAGCGTATGACCACGACGTGGCCCGGCTTGACTTTTCCGCCGAGAATGCCGGCGCAGGCCTCTTCCTGCGAATCGAAGCATATCGCCTTTCCGGTGAACTCCATCATCGACGGCGCGACGCCGCCTTTTTTGACGACCGATCCCTGGGTTGCGAGATTCCCTTTCAAGACAGCGAGCCCGCCGTCCTGGGAATATGCGTTTTCTATCGTGCGGATCACGTCGTCGTCGAGGATTTTCGCGGCTTTCACCTGCGCGCCGATCGTTTTGCCCGAGACCGTCGGTGCATCCGGTTTGAAGAACTTCGCCTTGCCGGCGACGCGTTTGAGCACGGCCATTATTCCGCCGGCTTTGTCGAGGTCTGAAACGTGGTAGTGCCCCGACGGAGCGAGTTTGCACACGTACGGAGTCGCCGCCGATATTTCGTTCATGCGGTCGAGCGGATACTCGACGCCGGCTTCTTTCGCTATCGCAAGCGTGTGCAGCACGGTGTTGGTCGAGCCTCCCATCGCCATGTCGAGCGTTATGGCGTTGTCGATGGAATCCCGCGTCACGAGGTCTTTCGGCAGCGGTCCGCCGGCCTTTGCCATCCGCACTATCCTTCTCGCGCTGGCGCGGTAGTGTTCCTTGCGGCGCGGATCGCTCGCGGGTATGGTGCCGTTCCCCGGCAGCGCGAGGCCCATGGCCTCGTAGAGGCAGTTCATGGAATTTGCCGTGAACATTCCCGAGCAGCTTCCGCAGCCCGGGCAGCTCGTTTCTTCCACCTTGCGGAGCTGGGCGGCCGTCATCCTTCCCACGGAGTGGGCGCCGACGGCTTCGAACACGGTATTGAGATCGCTGTCGGCGCCGGTGACCGGGTTGCGGCCCGGCAGCATGGGCCCGCCGCTCGCGAAAATCGCCGGTATCCCGGCACGGATGGCGCCGAGCAGCATTCCCGGCACGATCTTGTCGCAGTTGGGCACGCATATGAGCGCGTCGAAGCAGTGCGCTTTGGCGACGGTTTCGACGCTGTCGGCTATGATTTCGCGCGATGGAATATCTCTAATTAGTGCGCTAGGTTTAATTTCTATAACGGTATAAACTAGGGAAATTATTGCTAAAACTAATGATAAATTTTGTACAAAGATCAAAGTATCATAATTTGTATATTCTGTATATGATGGAAGCACCACCCACTCAATCAATCCAAAAATAGTAAAAAATCAGATTGTTAAAACTCCGTTTCATTGTGCATTGATTCAGTCAATCCAATTCACAGCATTAGTTACGAATGCAGACCAAAGTGCGAATAGTATATATAATACCCACTGAGGAATAGTGATAGCATTATC
>JAFNRY010000176.1 GCA_017385345.1 Kiritimatiellia bacterium | reverse complement strand
GTCGCGCCTCCTTTGTCTGAAGTCTTGCTCCTTCACCCTGTTTACACGCGGCACTTCGGCAGATTACAGCCGTTTCGCATGCAATGGATGGAACCGGACCTTCGGAAAGATTCGATCGAGCGCTCGAGACGCGAAACCCGCCGTCTTCAGTTTTATTCCATCGTCGATTGGATTGCCGCAAGCAATACGGAACTCTCGTCCGGTTCAAGGACGTTTCCGGCCTTGGGCCAGTCCGTCACAGGTTCAAAACAGACGAAAGAACGCCAATCGTCCGGCGCGAGATCCGGCAATCCAGCCGCCGGGCCGGGATTCCACACCACCGCGCGCCTCGCACCGTGCGACGCTACGGCGATAGCGCGGCGCAGACCGGGATCGACCAGCGCAAACTCGTGCTTTGGCGCCTCGGGCAACTCGAAAACATGATCCAGCGCCCTGTTCACCGCGAGATCCCCGTCCTGCCTGCCGCGCGTCATGTCCTCCGCAAAGACGTATTCCAGTCCATCAAGCCCCTTCACGGCGGTCGCATTGCGGTCGCGTACAAGGAAATAAGGATGGAAACCGGCGGTAAACTCAAATGGGGCGTCGCCCGTATTGAAAGTTTCAAGTTTCAGATTGAGCTTGGAAGAAACCGTCACGGTGAATTCAAGGCGGAAATCGTGAGGCCAAAGCTTCCTTGTATCGGGCGACGATTCAAGCGCAAGCGTAATTTCCGTCATTTCATCGGAATAACGCGTGGATTTGACGCGGAAAAGCATGATTTTTGCAAAACCATGCGCCGCCATGCCGTCTATTGCCAGCTTGCCGAACTGCGGCCAGCACAGAGGCATGCCTCCATGAACGGATTCGCCGCGGGCGTAATCGCGTTTAGCGCTGCGAAAGAGAACCGGAACATGGCCGGTTGGCTTGTAGGAAAGGACGTTGGCCCCCAAAAGCGCAATTTCTGCGGAACCGTATTTGCAGGCTATGGCTACTTCAGGATAGCCGCAGTGACCTTTGCGGAATATAATGCGCCCCGGAGCCCCGTATCGAGTATTCAATTCAATTTCATTCATTCCGCCGTCCGGCCTCCAGGCCCTGTTAAAACCGCCTCAACATATGGTGGAGAAGAGGAGATTCGAACTCCCGACCCCCACGTTGCGAACGTGATGCTCTACCAACTGAGCTACTTCCCCACTGCGAAGAGTTGGGGGTATTCTACCATTTCGCCCTTCCCCCTGCAAGAAAAAAAATCTCCACTGAAAAATCCGAACTCTTCTTCGACGATCTGACGCGCCGGGCGAATGAGATGTCAGCCGCAAAGAACACAAAGAACACGAAACGGGGAAGTGAATGCTTCGTGAACTCAGTGCCCTTTGTGGCTGAAAAAGACAAACCGGCTTTGTTCGCCCTCCAGAACGAGATGGCCTCGCCCCCAACGCGCCAAGTCCGAAATCGTAGCCCACCTCTTCAAGCTGTATGCAGAAGCGACGGCGAAACAACATGGCCGGAGCGCCGATACGCAGATAATTGATATTTTTGCATCTTCCTGGAAAATTCAAAATGTGCAATTATCGATTGCAGGGATTTTGCCGGCGTTTCGCACCGGAATACGGCGGACAAAGCGAACAGCGTAGCGACGGCGTTTCCGTCGCCGAGTTTCGCCGCCGCCGGACAGGGTTATCGGGGGCGCAAAAATGGCCTTGGCGCTATATGCAATTTCTTGGCAATGATTTCGGATTTCCAAGTCATTATCTTGCCGCAAAACTTTACGACGCCGGATTGCGGCCGAAAACGTTCACGATCTTCCGGGAAAACCTTCTCGATCGTTTGGTCAAACGATCCTGAACGTTTGGGTAAATGATCGAGAACGTTTAACCAAACGATCGAGAACGTTTTCCCGGATGAACGTGAGCCTCACGCCGGAATCTCGGGAAGCGAACAAAGGGAGAATCGCATAACTTGCAAAAACGCGCATTTGCAAAATGTGCAATTATCCGGTTTTGCAAATGGCGGAACAGGATTCCGCCACATCATAAGTGGAACGATCAAAACCGCCCGGCGGAGCAAACTGCGGCGGCGCGCCTTTGGCATTCGGCCGAGACTGTGATAAAATATGCCCTCAATATGGCAGATTGCTCAAAGATAAGGAAATTCGCAAATGCGGCGGACTACGTCAAGAGGTTCGTCGTGCGCGAAGAAATCGACAAATATCTCCCCGGCGGCAGACATTTCATCGACGAAGAACGCATAAACGGCATCATAGCCACCATCGAGGGCAAGCCGGCCGACCCGGTGCGCGTCCGCGAGATAATCGCGAAAAGCGAATCGACGTGCGAGACGCTCGAGCCGGAGGAGACGGCGGTTCTGATGCAAGTGGAGGATCCGGCGCTGTTCGAGGAGATGCGCGCGGCGGCGGACAGGATAAAGCACAAGGTTTACGACAACCGCATAGTGGTTTTCGCGCCGCTGTACATGTCGTCGAAATGCGTGAACGGCTGCAAGTATTGCGGCTTCCGCAGCGGCAACGAAACGCAGGCGCGGCGCGTGCTTTCAATGGACGAACTGCGCGAAGAGCTCGACGTGCTCGCCGGGCGCATCGGGCACAAGAGATTGATCGCGGTTTACGGAGAGCACCCCGAGACATCGACCGAATACATAGCCGAGACGATAGAGACGTGCTACTCTCACGCGGTGCCGGCGCCCAAGACGGGCTGCATGAACTCGATACGGAGAGTCAACGTCAACGCCGCGCCGCTGCCAGTAGAAGACCTGCGCGTATTGCGCAGTGTCGGCATCGGCACGTTTCAGGTTTTCCAGGAGACGTACAACAGGAAGCTCTACGGCGAGATGCACCCCGCATGGAGCGTAAAAGGCGACTACGACTGGCGCACGACATGCTTCCACCGCTGCCTCGAGGCGGGCGTCGACGACGTGGGACTTGGAGTCCTTTACGGGCTGTGCGACTGGCGGTTCGAGCTGCTGGCGACCGTCATGCACGCCCGCGACCTGGAACGCTGGTTCAACATCGGGCCGCACACGCTGTCGTTCCCGCGGCTCGAACCGGCGAGCGGAACGAAAGTCCCGGAAGAGTCGCCGTGGCTCATAGACGACGATACGTTCCGGCGCATTCTCGTCATAGCCCGTCTTTCCGTACCGTACGCAGGGATGATCGTGACGGCGCGCGAAAACGCCGCCACGCGCGACAAAGTCCTCGACCACGGCATGACCCAGCTCGACTGCTCGTCGAACATCGCGATCAAAGGATACAGCGATTTCGAAAAAGAATCGCACCAGGAAAAGAACCGCCAGCAGTTCATGCTCGGCGACGGGCGTACGCTCGACGAAATGGTGCGCCATCTTGCGGCGCGCGGCACGATCACGAGCTTCTGCACGGCCGGCTACCGGTGCGGCCGCACGGGAGGCTGCATAATGGACGCGCTCAAGACGGGCCGCGAAGGCAAGTTCTGCAAAATCAACGCCGTGCTCACCTTCAGGGAATGGCTGGACGACTTCGCGACCGAAGAAACGCGCAAGGCCGGCGAAGCGCTCATCGAGAAGGAGCTGGCGGGAATAAAAGAATGGCTCCCGAAGTTCTTCCCCGCGGTGATGAAGCAGTACGAAGCCACATGCCGCGGCGAACGGGATCTCTTCTTCTGACGTCCGCAGACCAGGCGAAATGCTCGAGTTCAGAAACATATCGGTCCACTACGGCTACCAGGACGTCCTCTCGAACGTCACCTTCCGCGTCAACAAAGGCGAACGCATCGGAATAGCCGGGCCGAACGGCAGCGGAAAATCGACGCTCTTCAAAATCGCCACCGGCGAACTTTCGCCGGATTCCGGATCGTTCACGGTCGAAGGCTCCCCGAAAATCGGCTGGACGCGCCAGAACCCGCAACCCGGCTCGCCCGAAGAGACGCTGCTCGAATACGCGATGCGCTCCCTGCCGGGCATATCGCAGATGGAAGCGGAGATGAAGGCCCTCGAAGAAGATCTCGACGACCCGGCCAAGCTGAAACGCTACGGCGAACTGCAAACGGCGTTCGAACATCTCGGCGGCTATGACATCGAGACGCGGGTAAAGGTGTCGCTCGGGGGGCTCGGATTCTCGACGGAAGACTTCGGCAGGCCGTTTCTCTCCTTCTCCGGCGGCTGGCGCATGAGGGCGGAGCTTTCGCGCGTGCTGTCCGCCAAAAGCGACCTTCTGCTGCTCGACGAACCGTCGAACTACCTCGACCTGCCGGCGGTCGATTGGCTCCAGAAGTTCCTCAAGGCGTACGAAGGGACGCTGATGCTGATTTCGCACGACAGATACCTGCTCAGAACCCTCGCGAACAAGATCGTCGAAGTCGATGCCGGAACGGCGACGCGCTACGAATGCGGGCTCGAACGGTATCTCGTGGAGCGCGAAACGCGCTACGAGCACCTGAAGGCGGCGAAGGAGAACCAGGACCGCCACAGGGAGCAGCTCCAGAGGTTCGTCGACAGGTTCCGCGCCCAGGCGACGAAGGCGGCGCAGGCGCAATCGCGGCAGAAGATAATCGACAAAATCGACGAAGAGCGCATCGTGCTGCCGAAACGCTACACGCAGTCCGGCAGACTAAGGCTCGCCGAGCCGCCGCCGTGCGGCGCCGAGGCCTTCCGCTGCGAGAACCTGTGCTTCTCCTACGACGGAAAGCGCAACGTGCTCGACAATCTGACCTTCCGCATCGGCCGCGGCGACAAAGTAGCGCTCGTCGGCTACAACGGACTCGGCAAGACGACGCTCATGCGAATCATCGCCGGGACGCGCCAGCCGACTTCGGGAAAAGCCGTGCTCGGACACAACGTCGTACCGGGATATCTTTCGCAGGAATTCGCCGAGACCATCCCGCCGGAACTCAGCGTGTACAGGAACGCAAAGAACGCCAAGCCGGACGCCATGGACGAGAAGACGTTCCGGAACCAGCTCGGCGCTTTTGGATTCGACTCCGACGACGTGGAGAAGCCGGCGGGGGTGCTTTCCGGCGGCGAAAAGATCCGCCTCGCGTTCCTCAGGCTGTTTCTTTCGGCTCCGAACCTTCTTCTGCTCGACGAGCCTACCACCCACCTCGATCTCGACGGACGCAGGCTTCTGCAGGAGGCGCTGTCCAAGTACGCCGGAACGGTGCTGCTCGTTTCGCACGACATAGACTTCGTGCGGGCCACGGCCACGGGCATAATCGAAATAACCCGCTCAGGAATACGCTGCTTCCCTGGCGGCTACGACTACTACCGCGAAAAAACCTCGCAGGAAAACCCCGCCCGGCCCGCGCCGTCCGCGCCGGCTCCGGCCCGCGCGTCCGCGGACGGCGCCCAGCAGATGTCTTCCAAGGATCTGCGGCGCGCCCGCGCCGCAGAGCGCGCAAAAATCGCACCGCTCGTCAAAGAACTGAAAAAACGGGTGGAAACCGCCGAAAACAAGATCGACGAACTCCAGAAGGCGCTGGACGAAGCGAGCGAAGAGCTTTTCAACCCGAAGCCCACCACGGATTTCGCCGAAGCGAACAGGAAGACGAGAACCATACAGGCGGAAATCGACCGTTGGACGTCCGAATGGGAAGAGGCCGCCGGAGAGCTCGAAAAACTGCAGGCCGGCAGGCCCCCAGAGGCCGCGAAATGACGCCGGCCGCAGACGAACGGCGCGAAGCGCTCGAGGCGATCGCGTCAGGAGCGGTCGTCCCCGTCATGCGCAAGGAAGAAGACGGGTGGCACGCGCGGTGGCGCATGGCCGGCGACCCGGCGGCGAAAAATCCGAAAATCGACAAGTACATGCGCGAGGCGACGATGTCGCCGCTCTCGGAAAACGCCGAAAACCAGTTTCACGACACGCTCCACGATGCGTGGCTCGCCGCGCTGCGCAGCCGCACGGGGCTCGTGCGCGGCGACGAAGCCGAATGCGAGGCGCTCGCCGCAGCGCTGGACGAACGGGCGGCGGAATGCGAATTCGACGCGGACGCGATGGCGGCAATGCGGTTTGGCGTCGCGCAAGACGGCGACGCTCTCGCGCTGGAATGCGACATGCCGGCGCTGAGGAGCGAATGGCGGGCCCTCGGCCAGGCGCTGGTCGCATTGCGCGACGCAGGGGCGCCGGCCGCGGCGAGAAAAGCCACCGGCGGGGAAAGAAGCATACTCCTCGACATTCCGTCAGGATCGTTCACCGCGGCGGCGCGGGTGCTTCAAGCAAGCGGTTTCAAACTGGAAATCCCGGACGCATTCCGCGCCCGCGTGGATGTGGAGGCGAAGCTCTCGCCGACCGGAGACGCCACCGGGCCGGAACCGCGCGAAGCCGGCATGTCGATAGGCATCCGCATAGCCGAAGAACCGGCGACCGCCGCGGAAATAAAGTTTCTGCTCGACCAGGGCGGCAGCATGGTCTTCTTCCACAACCGCTGGATCGAAATAGACCGCGACGTGCTGCGCGAGGCGTTGCGCCTTCTCGACAAGAACGCCGGAAAGAAACTCTCCGGGATGGAAGCGTTCGCCTTCGCAAGCGGACTGAGGACCGGCGGAACGGTCGAGACGAAGGCGACCGGCTGGCTTCTCGAACTCGTGGAACGCATGAAGCGCGCAAAAGAGCCGTGCCTGGAGAAACCCGCGGGACTCGAATGGCTGCGGCCGTACCAGAGCCGGGGCGTGGCGTGGATGGCGTTCCTGGCGAAAAACGGATTCGGCGCGCTACTGGCGGACGACATGGGACTCGGCAAGACGGCGCAGGCGATCGCTTTCCTGCGGACGGCCGGCGCGACAAGGCCAGCTCTCGTCGTCGCTCCGCTCGGGCTGCTCGCGAACTGGAGGCGCGAGTTCGCGCGATTCGCGCCGCAGGCAAGAATATACGTGCACCAGGGAGACGCGCGCCTTGCGTCACCGGCCGCGTTCGCCAAGGCAGCCGGCGAATCCGACGCGGTTCTCGCAAGCTACTCCCTGCTCGCGAAGGATTTCGAAGCCATCGGCGCCGTGAAATGGAAAGCCGTGGTGCTCGACGAGGCGCAGACGATCAAAAACAGCACAACCAAAACCGCTGCCGCCGCAACAGCGCTCACGGCGGAAAAACGCATCGCGCTTACCGGAACTCCGGTCGAAAACTCCGTGGAAGACTTGTGGAGCATCGAAAACTTTCTCAATCCGGGGCTGCTCGGCCCGCTGAAGGACTTCAGGGAAAGATTCGCCAAGCCCATCGCCGCCGAACCCGGCGGCAAGGCCGCGCAACGGCTCGCCGCAGCCATCGAACCGGTTATCCTCCGCCGTCTCAAAACGGATCCGGAGGTCGCGGCCGAACTCGGCGCGAAACGGATAGTGCGGGAGTTCTGCGCGCTGTCGCCGCTCCAGCGAGCGCAGTACGAAAGCGCGCTCGCCGCCTACGGAGCCGGAAACAGGACGAAGGGCGACGTTTTCGCCCTGATCGTGAAATTGAAGCAGATCTGCGACGGCGAGGGGAAGATCGAACTGCTGTGCAGCACGCTGCAGAGCATATTCGACGCGGGGGAAAGCGCCCTCGTGTTCACCCAGTTCGCAAAAACCGGCGAAACCCTGCGGCGCATCCTCGAAAAACGCTTCGGCCGGAGTTTCCCGTTCCTGCACGGAGATCTTTCCCCGGCGGAAAGAGAGCGCGAAATAGAAGCGTTCTCCGGCCGCCCCGGGCCGTCGGCGTTCATTCTTTCGCTCAAGGCCGGCGGTTTCGGCCTCAATCTCGTCAAGGCGACGCACGTGATCCACTTCGACAGATGGTGGAATCCGGCGGTCGAGGCCCAGGCCACCGACAGGGCGCACAGAATAGGGCAGGAGCGCAACGTCCTTTCGCATCTCTTCATAACGGAAGGAACTCTCGAGGAGCGCATAGACGCCCTGCTGGAGAAAAAATCGCGCGTCGCCGGCAAGATCGTCGTCTCGGGCGAAAGCTTCCTGCGTTCTCTCGCGCCGGAAGAGTTCGACGACATCGTCAGACTGGACAAGCGCGCCCGCGGCTGACCGCCGCGGGCGCTACGCCTCCACGCCATGCGGCGCGAAGGATGGTCGCATGCCGTCAGTTCCCGAAAGCGCCGTCGAAAGCGAGCGCCGAAGGAGCGAAGTCGATCCTTCTCGCAAACTCGCACGATTCCTTGGCGCCGTGGAAGCGATCCATCCTGCCGTCTTCCCATTCGACAGAAAGAGGACCGGCATATCCGATATCGTTGAGCGCGACGATTATATCCTCGAACCGCACGTCGCCGTGGCCGGGGGAACGGAAGTCCCAGTATCTGCGCGGGTCGCCGAAATCGACATGCCCGCCGTACACTCCGACGGTGCCGTCGCCGTGGCCCCACCACGCATCCTTCACATGGACGTGGAAAATCCTGTCCTTGAAAGTCCGTATGAACTTGACGTAATCGACGCCCTGGTATCCGAGATGCGACGGATCGAAGTTGAAGCCGAACGCCGGGTGGCCGTCGACGGCGTCGAGCGCGCGCTCGGCGGAAGCGATGTCGAACGCTATCTCGGCCGGATGCACCTCAAGCGCGAACTTGACGCCGCAATCCGCGAACACGTCGAGTATCGGCTTCCACGCCTTTGCAAAAGACTTGTAGCCTTCCGCAACCAGCGACTTGGGGGTCGGAGGGAAGCTGTAGAGATACGGCCATATGGGCGAACCGGTGAAGCCGGTTACTACCTTGGCGCCGATGTTCGCGGCCGCCTTGGCCGTCAGCTTCATCGACTTCACCGCCCAGGCGCGCATCTCCTTAGGCTTCCCGCGTAGCGCGGCGGGCACGAACTGGTTGTGGCGCTCGTCGTAGTTGTCGCACACGAGCTGGCCGGTCAAATGGGCGCCGACGGCCCAGCAGCCGAGCGAATTCCGCGCGAGAATCTCCTTTCTCTCCTCGCAGTACGCCTTGCTCTTAGTCGCTTTTTCGACGTCGAGATGGCCGCCCCACGTCGCGATCTCCACGCCGTCGTAGCCGATTTCC
This sequence comes from Kiritimatiellia bacterium, assembly GCA_017385345.1. Classification (GTDB taxonomy): domain Bacteria; phylum Verrucomicrobiota; class Kiritimatiellia; order RFP12; family UBA1067; genus UBA1067. Next base: position 8,953 of record JAFNRY010000176.1, on the reverse strand, counting down.
GCCATTTTCGAACAAACGGTCTCGAACGGAAGATCCGTCCACTGCCCGGTGTATATCGTGATTTTCCTCGCCATGTTTCCGACTTTCCTTTCTTGTTGTTGTGCAAGCGCCGCGTTTTTCTTCACACCTTCGTCCAGACGCCGCCGCGCTCCGACGAATCGCAGACGGCCTCGATGAACTTCATTCCCCGCACGCCGTCGGCTATGCCCGGGAAATCCAGCTCGAGCGCCGTCGGCCTGCGCTTTTCGGCGAACGCCCTTATCGTGTCGCAGAAGTTGCGGTAGTGGTTGGCCACCGCCTCTATGAACGCCTCCGGATGGCCGGTGGGCGTCCTGGTGCATCTCGCCGCGGACGGGCTCTTCGCCGCGACGTATCCGTTGCCGCGCTTCCAAACCTGCTCCGGCGCCTCCTGGTCGAAGACGCGCAGATAGTTAGGATTCTCCTGGTACCACGCGAACGCCTTCTTTTCCCCGTAAACCCAGATGTGGAGGTCGTTTTCCTCGCCGGGCGAAATCTGCGACGCGGTCAGGACGCCTTTCGCCCCCTTTTCCATATGGAACAGCACGTTGCCGTCGTCGTCGAGCCGGCGGCCCTTGACGAACGTCGTCAAATCCGCGAGCACCTCCTTGATCTTCAGCCCCGTCGTAAACTCCGCGAGATTTGCTGCGTGCACGCCGATGTCGCCCATGCATCCGGCGCGGCCCGACCTCTTGGGATCGGTGCGCCACGCGGCCTGCTTGTTGTCCGGGCCCTCCTTCTTGTAGAGCCAGCCTTGCGGATACTGCACGACCACTTTGCGGATTCCGCCGAGATCGCCCGCCGCCACCATGTCGCGCGCGAGCTTCACCATCGGATAGCCGGTGTAGGTGTGCATGAGCCCGAACACGCGCTTCGTCTTCTTCGCGACAGCCGCCAGATCCTCGGCTTCGGACGAATCCATCGTCACCGGTTTTTCGCACATCACGTGGAAGCCCGCCTCCATGCACGCCTTTGCTATCGCGTGGTGGGAATCGTTCGGGGTGCATATCGAAACGAAGTCGATGCGTTCTCCGGCCGGCAGCGCCAGCTCGCCGCGTATCATCTCCCCGTACGACCTGTAGGAGCGGGAAGGCTCGATGCCGAGCAGCCTGCCCTGTTCGAGCGACTTCGCTCCGTCGCGGCTGAACGCGCCCGCCGCGATCTCCACGCCGCCGTCCATCCTCGCCGCCTTGCGATGCACCTCGCCGATGAACGCGCCGATTCCGCCGCCTACCATGCCCATTTTGAGTTTCTTCATTCCGGTTCCTCCTCCGTCGATATTATGTCAAACATCGTCCCGGTCCGCAACTACCAAAACGGCCCTGCCGCAGTATGCTATAATTCATGGCATGGAAACTATGGCCGGAACTGTGTTGTGCGCGGCGGGGGGGCTTGCCGGCGCAGGGTTCGCTTTGCCGTTGCGCGGCATCAAAAGCTGGAAGTACGAATCCGGGTGGCTGGTCTATTCGGTCTCCGGTCTTCTGCTCTTTCCCGTCATTCTGGCCCTTGTCACGGTCAACGATCTCTGGGGCGTCATCGGCAGGACCGACGGCGCCGTCCTCCGGCGCTGCTTCTGTTTCGGCATGCTTTGGGGCGTCGGCGGTCTGACCTGGGGCCTGATGATACGTTATCTCGGCATAGGTCTCGGCCTTGCCATCGGCTGCGGGCTGTGCTCCGCCGCCGGCACGCTGATACCGCCGCTCGTCGCCGGCCGCGCTGCCGATCTCGTCAAGGATTCCGCGGCGATAGCCACCCTCGCATCCGTGGCCGTATCCCTCGCGGGCATCGCCGCCGTCGGTTTCGCCGGAATGCTCAAGGAGCGCGAAGTCGATGACGAGACGAAAAAAAAGGCGGTCGCCGATTTCAACTTCGGCAAGGGAATGACCGTCGCGATCTTCAGCGGCATAGCCTCCGCCGGAATGAACTTCGGTCTCCAGAGCGGCAAAGCCCTCGAATCCGCTGCGGCCGCATCCGGCACGGCCTCGCAGTGGACCGGCATGCCAGTCCTCGTCGTCGTGCTTCTCGGCGGCTTCGTTGTGAACGCGACGTGGTGTCTCGTCCAAAACGCGAAAAATTCGTCCTTCGGCGACTACCGGAATCCCCGGCCGGCGAACTGGTTCTGCGGCATGGCGGCGGGCGTCGTCTGGGCGGCGCAATTCGCCTGCCAGAAGGCGGGCGAACCCGCGATGGGCGACATGGCGTATGTCTCTTTCGCCGTTGTGATGGGCTCGTGCGTGCTTTTCTCGTCCCTTCTCGGCGTGGTATTGGGCGAATGGCGCGGAACCGGCGCGAAGACTCGCGCCCACCTGTGCGCCGGGCTCCTGCTTCTGGCCGCCTCGATAGGCCTGGCGGTGTTCGCTAAAGGCTTGTAAACGCATGGGCGGCAGAGGACCGAGAGAGGCGTTTTCGGGCGGCGAATGGCTCTACGGGCGGAACCCCGTGGAGGAGGCGCTCGCCGCGGGACGGCGCAAATGCATGGAAATCGTGCTGCCTCCGCCGTCGCCGGACGAGGACGACCAGATTGCGCGCATAAGGGACGAAGCGCATGCGCGCCGCCTCGTCGTGCGTACCATGGAGCGCGACAAACTCGACAGGCTCGTGCGCTTCGGCCACCACCAGGGCGTCGCGCTGAAAGCCTCGCCGTATCCGTACGTCGATCTCGCCGAACTGCTTGGAGAAGAAGACGAGGATTCGCTCGTCGTCGTCCTCGACCATCTCGAAGATCCGCAGAACGTCGGGTCGATACTGCGGACGGCGTGCGCCGCCGGCGCGACGGGCGTGATCATGCCGGAGGATCGTTCGTGCGGAGTTACGCCGGCCGCGGCGAGAGCGTCCGCCGGCGGCGCCGAACATGTCAAGGTCGCCAGGACGGTCAATCTCGTGCGGGCGATGCAGGCGCTGAAAAAGGCCGGCTATTGGATAACCGGGCTCGACGCGGCGCCGGACGCCAAACCCTACACCGAAATCGACTACAGGGGAAAATGCGCGATCGTGGCCGGCGCGGAGGGGGCCGGCCTTTCGCGGCTCGTACGCGAGAACTGCGACTTCCTGGCGACGATTCCGATGCCCGGCGGCTTCGAATCCCTAAACGCGGGCGTGGCGGCGGCGGTGGCGATCTACGAAGCGCTGCGCCAGAAAGGCGCGAAGAAATGAACGAAGCGCTCGGGCAGAAGTGCGCGGAGCTGCGCCGCACCCTCGCTTCGATGGAATCCGTCGCCATAGCGTTCTCGGGCGGCGTCGATTCAGCGTTCCTGCTCAAGACCGCCCACGACGCGCTCGGCGGCAGGGCGGTGGCGGTAACCGCGCTGTCGCCGTCCTTCCCGCCGCGCGAAGCGGAAGCGGCCGCCGCCTTCTGCCGCGAATACGGCATTCGCCACGAAACCGTCGAAAAGGACGAGATGCGCTCGCCTGGTTTCGCGGAGAACCCCCCGAACAGGTGCTACATCTGCAAAAAGGCTCTCTTCGCCAAAATCAGGCGGTTCGCCGACAAAAACGGCTTCGCGGAAATCGCCGAAGGCTCGAACACGGACGACGACGGCGACTACCGTCCGGGGCGCGAAGCCGTGCTTGAAGCCGGCGTCAGGAGCCCGTTGCACGAGGCGGGATTCACGAAGGCGGACGTGCGCGAAGCGGCGCGCGAGGCCGGGCTTGCGATCTGGAACAAGCCGGCGATGGCATGCCTCTCGTCGCGCTTCCCCTACGGAGAAAAGCTCACCGCGGAGAAATTCGCGCGCGTTGACAAGGCGGAATGTTTTCTGGCGAAGGTGCTCGAGGCCGCAATGGCCGCGGACGCGGAAAGAGCCCCCGTGGCGGCGAGAGTGCGTTCGCAGGGCGACACCGCGCGCATCGAAGTGCCGCCGGAGGCCTTCGCCGCGGTGACGGCTCACAGGCGCGAAATCTCCGACGCTTTCAAGAAAGCCGGTTTCGCATACGTTTCGCTCGACCTCGACGGCTACAGAACGGGAAGCATGAATGAAGTCCTCTGAAACCAGGCGCGCGGCGCCGGGCACGGCGTATCTCGGCTTTGCGAGGCTCGACCTCGACAGAAAAGAACGGCAGGGCGTGCCGGAGGTGGTTTACGGCGAGGGCAAGAGCGCCGCGAGAATCGTGTCCATCCTCAAAGCGCTGAAATCCGCGAGGCAGGAACCGCTGATCGTCACCAGGCTCGACGCGGAAAAGGCGGAGGAATGCGCCAAGGCATTCGGAGACGAATTTTTCTACAGCGGCGAGGCCAGTTTCGGACGGGTAGGCAAATGCGCCCCTGCGGAGGGGACGTGCGGACGCATCGCGGTGGCCTGCGGCGGCACGAGCGACCTGCCGGTCGCCGAGGAGGCCGCGCTGACGGCCGAGGCGCTCGGCAACGAAGTCGTCAGGCTCTACGACATAGGCGTGGCCGCGCTGCACAGAATCGCGCAGTGCGAGGACGAGCTCCGCTCGGCGAGCGTCGTCGTCGCCGTCGCAGGCATGGAGGGGGCGCTCGCGAGCGTGATTGGCGGCCTCGTGCGCTCGCCGGTGGTGGCCGTGCCGACCAGCGTAGGGTACGGCGCGTCGTTCGGAGGCCTCGCCGCGCTGCTCGCCATGCTCAACTCGTGCGCGGCCGGCGTCTGCACGGTCAACATAGACAACGGCTTCGGCGCGGGCTTCCTCGCCAGCCGCATAAACCACATGCGCGAACGGAAATGAAGGTTCTGCATCTCGATTGTTCCATGGGCGCCGCGGGCGACATGCTCGCCGGCGCGCTCCTCGGCCTTCTCGACGGCCCCGGAAGGGCCGCCGCGCTCGCGGCGTTCAATTCGTTCGGTCTTCCCCACACCGTCTTCGGCGTCGAAACCCTCTCCAAAAACGGAATCGCCGCGCTGCGGCTGCGCGTGGAGGTGCGCGGCGAAGAAGAAGCCCCGCACCGCGCGCACGGGCACGGCCACGCCCACCGACATCTCACCGGCGTAAACGCCGTACTGGACTCCCTCGAAATGCCAGAAGCGGCGAAGAAGGCGGCAAAAGAGGTGTATCTCTCGATAGCAGCCGCCGAGGCGCGCGCGCACGACGTGCCGGTCGAAGAAGTACACTTCCACGAAACGGGCGCGCTCGACGCCATCGCGGACGTCGCCGCGGTCTGCTGGCTGATGGACGCGCTGAAGCCGGGCGAGACGGTCGTATCGCCGGTGAACACGGGGTCCGGAAGCGTCGAATGCGCGCACGGAACGCTGCCGGTTCCGGCTCCAGCGACCGCGTTTCTTCTCGAAGGCGTGCCGGCGTATTCCGATGGAACCACCGTCGGCGAACTAACGACGCCAACCGGCGCGGCGCTGCTCCGGCGGTTCGCCGACCGGTTCGGAGCGAGGCCGGCGATGGCGGCGGAGGCGACGTCGTTCGGCTGTGGAAAGAAGGATTTCAAACGCGCCAACGTGCTCGCGGCGTATTTCGGCGAACGCTCCGGCGGCGAAACGGAAGCGCGGGAGATCGCCGAAATCTCGTTCAACGTCGACGACATGACCGGCGAAGACCTCGCCTTCGCAGCGGAAAGAATCTTCGAGGCCGGGGCGCTCGACGTCTTTTTCACGCCGGCGCTCATGAAAAAAGGAAGACCGGGCCATCTCGCAACGGTGTTGTGCGAAGAGCGGACGGCAGACAAGATCTTCGACGCCGTCTTCGCCCACACGACCACCATCGGCCTTAGATGGAGCGTGCGGCGGCGCATGACGCTGGCCAGGGAGGAGCGCGTCGCGGAAGCGCCGGACGGTTCACTCGTCGGACTGAAAACCTCGCGCCTTCCGGACGGATCCGCGAGAAGCAAGTTCGAGGCGGACGATCTGGCCGGATACGCCAAAAGAAAAAGCGTATCCCTCGCCGAGGCGCGGCGGGATTTGACCGCCCATGCGCGAATTGATAAAATGGCTCCGGAAAAAGGGAAAGGGATCTGACGATATGGCAATGTGGAACAGAGACGCGGAGACGATGTCCCGCGACAGGCTGGCGGAAGCGCAGCTCAAAGGGTTGAAGAAGTCGCTCGCAAGAGTCTGGAGCAACCCGTTCTACCGCGAACGGCTCGTCAAAGGCGGCATAGCCGATCCTGAAGACGTGAAGACGCTCGACGATCTCGCGCGGCTTCCGTTTCTCACCAAGGAGGACTTCCGCGAGGCGTACCCGCTGAAAATGAGCTGCGTGCCGCGCGGCGAGCTGCTCGAATTCCACCAGTCGTCCGGCTCCACCGGCACTCCGGTGGTCATGGCCTACACCAAAGGCGACCTGATCCAGTGGGCCGAATGCATGGCCAGATGCTTCTCGATGGCGGGCCTCGAACGCGGCGACGCCTTCCAGATAATGCCGACGTTCGGCCTGTTCAACGGCGGCTTCGGCTGCTACCACGGCTGCAGAAAGGCGGGGCTCTTCTGCGTCCCGGCGTCGAGCGGCAACACGGACCGCCAAATCAAACTGATGAAAGACTTCGGCGTCAAGGGCTTCTGCTCCGTCGTCTCCTACGTGCCCCGCATCATCGAAAAACTCGACGCGATGCCGCAGGGCGAGCGCGACATCCCGTCGCTTGAAGTCGGCATTTTCGGATCGGAGACCTTCTCCGACGAAATGAGGCGGCGCATCGAAAAGCGCCTCCATATCGAATGCTTCGACATCTACGGCATGACGGAGACTGGCGGCATCGGCACTACGGGGCAGGACTGCCGCTGCCATTGCGGCATACACGTCTGGGAAGACCAGTACATAACCGAAATCATCGATCCGGCCACCGGCAAGACCGTGCCGGACGGCGAATACGGCGAAGTCGTGTTCACGTCTCTGACGCGCGAGGCCATGCCGATACTGCGCTACCGCACGCACGACATTTCGCGCATCGTCTCGCGCGAAAAATGCGAATGCGGACGCACGTCGCTGCGCATCGACAGGATAACAGGCCGCACCGACGACATGCTCATCGTAAAGGGCGTGAACTTCTATCCGCGCCAGGTAGAGCAGGCGCTCATGGAGATACCAGGCGTCAAAGACGAATTCCAGATCATCCTCGAAGAGCGCAACGGCATGACGGACGTCACGGTCAACGTCGAGGTTTTTTTATTTGAATTCCACCGTCACGTCGCCGGTGTCGGTCTCGGCGTCCAGCGGATACTGTCCGCCGCGGCTTTGATATTGCCTGCCCTGATCCAGCCCGTCGACCGTGACGCTGCCGACGTCCGTCTGCAGCTGCGCTGCCCAGCTCTCCGCCGGGCCGGGGAGGAGGAGCTTCACGTTGCCGACGTCGGTCTCCGCGTCGATGCCCGCCGCGCTGCCGTCAAACGCGATATCGCCGGTGTCGATCTCGATCTTCACCGCGCCGGCCACCGCCGTCTCGCGGCAGTCGACGTTCCCGACGTCCGCGCTGAAGTCCATCGCGCCCTGCACGGTCACGGCCTGCAGCGTCAGATCGCCGACGTCCGCGTCCGCATGCAGCGCGCCGACCTCCAGCTTGGAGATCTTCACATCGCCGACGTCCACCGTGACGTCAATCATGCCGAGCACCGTGCCTTCCGGCACCGTGATCGTCACATACGGCTGGCTGGCCGACGTGAAGTGGATGCCCTCCCACCAGCGATCCTTTGCGTGCTCGCGGATCGTGAGCGTGCCGTCGCCCGCCGTTTCGATCTGCGGCTCGTTGCCGAGACCGTATGCCACGCGGAAGGCGTCGCCCGGCTCGATGGTGACGTCCGCCACGTCCAGGTCGAGCTTCAGCGCGGTGAATTCCGAATCCAGCACGCCCTCATGGAGCTTCAGAGCGTCCTTTTTTTCCATGACGGTGCAGCCCGCGAGCGCAAGCAGCAGCGCTGCCGCCAGCAGGACAGATAAGACATGCTTCATATCGTTCCTCCTCATTCCCAGAACAGTTCGTCCAGTGTCCTTCCGAGCGCCTTGCAGATCGCGACGCAGAGGTTGATCGTCGGGTTGTAGTCGCCCTTTTCGATGGCGCTGATCGTCTGCCGCGAAACGCCGACGCGCTCCGCCAGCTCCTGCTGCGAGAGATCGAGTCCGGCGCGGGCGGCCTTGAGCCGCAGATTTTTCATTCCTCCGCGTCCTCCTTCCGCATCGCGAGCATCTTGCAGACGACCGCCGTGAGAATCCCGAGAAACAGCACCGCGCACACGATCGGAATCACCCCGAAGGTGAGCACGCCGTTTTCCACCACGCGGCCCTCCCGAATGTTGTTGATCGCGGAGGGGATCTGGCAGAGCGTTGTGCAGATGAAGAGGATGATGTAGTTCTTCGGTTTGTTCTGCACGGTGAAGAACGCGTCGTGCAGGATGCAGTCAAAGCCGAACACCCCGACGCCCACGAGCGCACAGATCAGCGCGCTCAGTCCGTCCTCCATCAGCGGCCGCTCCAGCACGAGCCTCACGAGCGCCCAGTAAAGGAAGCTGAGGATCAGCATCGTGAAAAAGCCCGCCTGAAACGCCTTGCCGCGCAGCAGCTGCTGCCGCTCGTCAAAATCCCCGCCGACCACGGAGCCGGTTTTCTTCTTGTTGTACGTAAAGATCAGAGCGACGATGATCACGCCGACGATCACGCCGACGGCGATGCCCCACAGATAAGATGTACTCATTTTGATATTCCTCCAATCAGAATCGGCCTGGTTTTGCCTTCTGATCGCAGTATATACCAGCGCAAGCATAATGTCAAGTATATTTTACAAAAATCTTTTCATAAAAGCGAAATGCTATTTTGCGCCGTAGGGGCCAACGCCCTCGGCGGCCCGGCAGAGCCGACTCCGACGCGCGCCGTTTTCCGGCGAGCCCGATCGCACCCTGTAGGGCGCGATGCCCACATCGCGCCGCGCAGAACCAATCAAATAACAACGAAAAATGAGAGGCGAATTCGAACCATACACGAATCCGCCTCACGCTGTTAATTGCTTTTCAGCCAGTCCAGGAACCTTCTCCAGAGCCCCTTCTTC
>JAFNRY010000175.1 GCA_017385345.1 Kiritimatiellia bacterium | reverse complement strand
GGCATGTCGGCCACTACCATCGCGTTTCTGGCGGCGCGGGAAACGGCAGCCGTCGCCGACAGAATCTCTTCCATTTTGACGGGGAGCGTCGTGCCGTAGCCGAGCACGCTCATCCCGATCGAGTCGCCGACGAGGATTACCGGCACGCCAGCCTCGTCCGCCAGCCTCGCAAAACACGCATCGTACGCCGTGCAGCATCCGAGTCTGGTATTGCCTTTGGCCGCTCTAACGCTTGCCGCGTTCCATTTCTTCATCTTGCCGCCTTCTTTCGCGAAATATCCACTTGTTCAATGTATGTTGCCGCGCGAGGGATGCGATTTGGATTTCGGCTTGTCGAACTTGAGGAATGTTGCGAATTTCATCGCTTCCGCCGGAATCTCCTCGCCTGTCGTATCGGGCATGCCGGCTAGATCGGCTTCTCTGGCCGCGTGTGTATGGTGGAAGCGCGTTTTCGGCTTTACGGTATCGCGCAGTTTCGACTTGAACGCATCCAGTCCCGAACGGTCGAGGCATGAAATCTCTATCGGATCGACGCCGGTTTCTTCGCGGAAACGCCCGATGTTTTCGCGCGCCGCTTCTTCGTCCATTTTGTTCGCGACGACGATCGCCGGACGCTCGGCCAGACTCGACGAATATCCGTCTATCTCTTTCTTCAAAATGGCGTAGTCGCTCCACGGCTCCCGTGCGTCGGTCCCGGCCATGTCGATTACATAGACGAGGACTTTCGAGCGCTCGAGGTGGCGGAGAAACTCGAGTCCCAGCCCGATGCCGCGCGACGCTCCCTCGATGATGCCCGGCACGTCGGCTACGGCTATCTTCGCCCAATCGTCGTAAACGACCGTGCCGACCATGGGGTTTATAGTCGTGAAAGGATAGTTGGCGATTTTAGGCGTCGCAGAAGACAGCGCCGCGAGAAGCGAACTTTTGCCGGCGTTCGGGAATCCGAGCAACCCGGCGTCGGCTATCGTCTTCAACTCGAGCAGCAGAGTTTTTTCCTCTGCTTCGCCGCCTGACGTATGCTCCGTGGGCGCCTGATTGACCGACGTCTTGAAATGCACGTTCCCGAATCCGCCCGCTCCGCCCTTCGCGACCACAACGGACTGCCCGGGCTCCGTTATGTCCGCAACGAGCAATCCGCTATCGGAATCGTAAACTTCCGTTCCGCACGGGACGGGAACGACAAGATCCCTGCCTCTCTTGCCGTACATCTTCTGCCCTTTGCCGGGCTCTCCGTCCTGCGCGTAGCATTTTGGATCGTAATACAGCGAAAGAAGCGAGTTTACATGCTCGGACGCCTTGAACACAACGTCCCCGCCACGACCGCCGTCGCCTCCGTCCGGCCCGCCGAACGCCACAAGCGCTTCGCGGCGGAACGAAGTCGCTCCGTCGCCGCCCTTCCCGGACCGCACCTGCACCGTCACCCTGTCTATGAAAGTCTTTGCCTTCATCTGGCGGTATTATAGCATTTTAGACCTTGGCCTTTTCCGATCGCGTCAAAACTTCGCATCCCGTTTCGGTTACCACGGCGAGGTCTTCGATGCGGACTCCGAGCTTTCCCGGTATGTAAACGCCCGGTTCTATGGTGACGGTCATCCCCGGTTCGAGCTTCGTTTCGCTTTTCGATCCCGCGCCCGGCATTTCGTGTATCTCCAGCCCGACTCCGTGCCCGAGTGAATGGCCGAATTCCTTTTTGTAGCCGTGACCGGCCAGGAACGATCTCGCCACGGCGTCGAGTTCGCGCCCCGTCATACCGGGCCTGAGCGCGGCGACCGCCCTTTTGTTGGCTTCATCGACGAGCGAGTAGATTTCGCGGTAGAGTTTCGAAGGTCTTGCCGGCGGTATGCATCGAGTCATGTCGGAGCAGTATCCGTCGAGTTTCACGCCCATGTCCACGAGTATCGCCTCGCGCCCGTCCCACCGCGTCCCGTCCGGCGTGTGGTGGCATTCAGCGGCGTTCGAACCGATGCATACGATGGTTTCGAACGCTTCTCCGTCGCCCCGTTCGGCCATCAGGCGTTTTATCGTTCTGGCCATGTCGATCTCGCTCATTCCTGGCGCGAACTCCGCCTTGGCTGCGCTCCATATTTCATCGTTCAGGGCGACCGCCCGCCGGATCGCTTCGATTTCGGCGGCGGTTTTCACGGCGCGCAGTTTGCGGATCGTTCCGCCGGCATCGACGAACCTCGCGCCGGGAAATGCTTTTTTCAACGAGAGAAAACGCGAATGCGGAATGGAAAACTCCACTCCGGCCTTCGGCGAGGCGGCCCCCCCGTTTCCACGGAGTTTGATTTTGCCGGCGTTGATCTTCTTTATGTCGTCGGTTTTCAGCCACGGCGCCGTCCGCCGCATTTCGGGGATGTAGCGGAAGTCGGTGTAGAGAACGATCCTTCCCCGCGCGCCCGGCTCGACGAAAAGGATTGCGCTGTCGCAATCCGCGCCGGTAAGCGAACGTATGTTCGCCCTGTCGCACAGCATCGCCGCGCTTATGGACGATCTTTCAAGCTCGGCCCTGAACATCCCGAGCCGGTATGCAAACGGATTGGATCTGTCTTTCATCGTCAATTCACCTATTTCACGTCGTCGAGTTTCATCGGCGGAAGATAGACGCTGTCTTTCAACTTCGCGGCCCCTCCCCGGAATATCTCCCTTTCCGCCGGACCGGAAAGCGCCACCGTTCTGGTTTCGCTTTTGCTGCCGCCGGAACTGCTGGAAAACGCCTCTTTCCCCGCGTCGGCGCGGATGTCGCGCTGTATGTCGAGCGCGGCGAGAATGCATTTTGCGAATGAGAACAGCGCCGAAAGGACGAGCGCGACCGCCACCATCCCGACGGCGAGTTCGACGAGGGCCTGCCCTCCGTTCCTTCCGCCTCCGGCTCCGCCGGCCGGCATCGCCTTTTCAGTGGCCATAGCTGTCGCCTCCCCAGCCGCCGGGGCCCGGCGAACCGCGGTTGCACTGCCCCGGATTCATCTTCAGCCAAAGCTCCCCCTCCTTGCGGAAAAACGGATTTTCCCATCTTGCAAGGCTTTCGCAGTATTTGCAATTGTTGTAAAGCGACGGACCGCGTTCGAGGTAGTCTTCGAGATGTTCTCTGACATGGGCGATCCACGCCCTGTCGGCGGTTATCGTGTTGCGCCCGTCCGAGACCATGCCGAGCGCGACGAGGCGT
>JAFNRY010000174.1 GCA_017385345.1 Kiritimatiellia bacterium | reverse complement strand
GCGGGGAATCCCCTGTCGAAAAACGGAACATGGTCGTCGATTGCAATCATATTGAAATCGCGGATTTCGACGCCGCATTCACGCGCCGCCGCGAAAGCGGCGTCGCGAAGCCGGAATGAGCAGTTCGCCGGGACGCTGACGCACAAATCGGAGTCGCCCAGCATGTCGAGGCATATGACGGCGGCTACGTTGCGCCCCGACCGAACCAGCGCTTCCGCGGCGCGCCGCGAACCATGCAAGCCATCGTTCGCAGAATACGACACGCGGCACTCTTCGCCGTCGGTCCACAAAAACATCAGATTCACTCCGGACGGCACGGCCTCGGGATTTCGCGCCGCCGCGAAAGCCATCGCCGCGAGGAGCCCCGACGTAGACGCGCCGTCGTTGGCGCCCGGGCACGCGACCCCCTTCTTGGTGTCGTAATGAGAGACAAAAACAATCCAATTCCCGTCTTTCGACGGCGCATACTCGGCCACGACATTGTTCATCGAAAGCGAAGCGTCTTCGAACGGATCGAGCCGGCAGGTGAAATACGTGGAAGAGGCCACGGAGAAAACCGTGTCGCGTATGAATCTCGCCGCCCTTGTGCCGCCCGGAGTGCCGGCGTCGCGAGGCGTACAGCAATCTACGAGAGACGTTGCGACCGAATGTGCAAACTTGGCGTCTGAAGGTGTAAATAAAAGCGCGGCCGACAGTATTATCGCCGTCATCTTCAGTCGAGTTCGACGCCGATCATGCGCACTATGCGATCAAGATCGGAATTGTCGAAGAAATCTATTTCCAGGTGTCCTTTTATCCGGCGGCCGCTGGCGCTTTTCGCGCTGCTCGTCAGCCGCACGGCGCAACCGAGACGGCGACGCAGGGCGTCTTCGAGAGTCTTGGCGTAGCCGGACGGAATATCCGACAACGGAGGAGGAGGAACGGGCTGCGGCGAAGACATCTTCGCTACGCGCTTCTCGAGAGCGCGCACCGAAAGAGCACCGTTTACGCATTCCCTCGCAAGTAGGACGCGATCTTTTTCTCCATCTACCGAGAGAATCAGTTTGGCGTGGCCTGTAGAAAGCAGGCCGTTCTGAACAAGAGCCTTCACCTCGTCCGGCAGTTCGAGAAGACGCACTGAATTGGCCACCGTTGCGCGCCCCTTGCCGACGCGATCTGCAACCTCCTGCTGGGTCAGGCCGAAGTTCTCCTGAAGCGACTTGTAGCTTATCGCCTCTTCGATCGGATTCAAATCCTCGCGCTGGAGATTTTCCGTCGTCGTCATCGCGGCGGCGGTAAGATCGTCGGCCTCGATCAGCGTCACGCGGATTTTCTTCCAGCCCGCGAGCAATGCGGCGCGCAGGCGACGCTCGCCCGCGATCAATTCATACCGGCCGTCCTTGTTCTTTCTGACGGTAGGCGGCTGAACGAGACCGTTGTTTTTGAGCGACTCCGCCAGCTCGGCAAGTTCGGCCTCGCTGAAATCACGCCGCGGCTGCCACGGGCTGCGCGCAATGTCGAGAATCGGAAGTTCGAACGGGACCTCATCCTGCTTTCCGCCAGGATCCGGCTTGCCCGCGTCCGCGGCGCCTTCGTACGGCGACGTTGGCGACTGGACGCCGACACCGCCCCCGGTCGACTGCCTGGAATTGGCGGCCGGCATCAACGAATCGAGGCCGCGCCCGAGCCCGTGCTTCTTGGCAGGGCGGGGCGCGGATTTGGAGACCGCGGCGGCCTTCTTCAAAAACGGATTCTTTGCCTTTGCCACGGTCGCAAGCCTATCAGAAGTATCCGTTCACGAAAGGAAGGACGGGCCACGCATTCTGCATGATGATGTTCACAAGCCCGATCTGGAATCCTCCGGGGCACGTCTCGGCGTAGTTGACGATCGCCACCTGCGCACCGTGCAGCTCAGACGTCATGTTAATACCGATCGCGACCTGCAGGCCATACGCCGTCTTCGCGAGATTCGCGAGACCGGCTACATTCACGCCATAGCTCTCAACGGTCGAAACACTTGCGAGACCGCAAACCTGCAATCCGCAAACTTCACGCTGGTAGGACGCGAGCAGTTCGGCGTCGCATCCGACAAGCTTGCTGCGCAGGCCCACCAAACCGACATCGGCGCCATAGACGGACTTTTCGCAGTAGTTCAAACCGAACGTTCCGCGAAGACCGTACATATCCTCGAGCGCGAGGTTGGCGAGGCCAGAGATCAAAAGACCACGGGCGCTGTCGCGCGTCGTCTCGGCGAATCCACCGATCCCGACGCCGTAGATTTTAGGAACGTCAGTGTAGAAAAGATTGAGATCGAGACCGAATACGTCCCAGCGGCAAAGCCCCCACGGAATCTGCACGGGGGTCGCGAGACCGATGGCTATAGGCGTCCAGCCGTAGGAACCCTCGGAGATTTCTTCCTCCGATTCGGCGCTCTGAGCGAATGAGACGGAGGATGCCGCTATGGCAGCCGCCGCGAAAACTGTCTTTATTGTCCGGTTCATTGCATTTCCTTTCAGCACTTTGCTTGCCTATATTTTACCCTTTGCGACCGATATGTGCAAGAGGAAAGTCCCTGTGGTTGAAAAATCGCGGATTGCCGCAAAGCTGACGCTCATGGAAATGTCTCCTAAAAACATGAAAACGAGCCTCGCACCATGGCAACGGGCGCTCTTCCATAAGCATTGGTTGTCCCGTCTGGAATCGAACCAGAACCAAGAGAATCAAAATCTCCTGTGCAGCCTCTACACCACGGGACAGCATGTTTTCGCGGTCCAGGCCGCGAAGCCCTTCACGCGCACTGCAGCGACGATCTCTTTCGCCTCCGCCTCGCCGGCGGCCAGCCCGAACACGGAAGCCCCGCTGCCGCACACGGTGGCGCCCATGGCTCCGGCGCCGGAAAGCGCGGCCTTTGCAGCCGCTATCTCCGGGTGCAACGACTCGGCCGGGCCGGACAAATCGTTGCACAACGCTGCGGCGACGTCTTCCACGCCGCCGCGCTCGACGGCGCGGACGATATTATACATTATGGACGGCTCGTCTGTCACGCGCGAAATGCATCTTGAATAGACTTCCGCAGTAGAGGAATGGACGCCAGGATTGGCGACCACCAGATCGAATACGCGCTTGAGGCCAAGTCGTGGATTGACCTTCTCGCCGCGACCTTCCATGACCACCGGCACCCCCGACTGCGCGAACACGAGCGCTGGAACATCGGAACCGACAGACGCGCCGATATGCGCAAGTTGCGGCATATCTAATCCGGTAGACCACATTTCGTTGAGCGCAACGAGTGTCGCAGCCGCATCGGCGCTGCCGCCACCGAGTCCTCCGCCGGCAGGAATGCGTTTGACAACATGAACGGCAACTGGCCGCGGAGCATAGCCGCGGTCCGAGCGGTACCGGGCGGACAGAGCCCCGGCCGCCTTAAGACAGAGATCGTTTTCGTATCCAGTATCACACGAAAAAGAATCCGCGAAGTCGAATTCTATCGTATCGTGGAGCGAAAGAGGAACGACCAAAGAGCGAAGCGCGTGGAATCCGTCCGCGCGCTCCCCGAAAACTTCAAGGGTGAAGTTCGCCTTTGCGTATGCCTCTATCTTCATTCGTCGTCATCGAGGCCGGCGGCCGGCGCAGATTCGCCGGACTTATCCCCCTGCTGAATTCCATGCGCGGCCGAGGCCGCCATGGCCGCCGAGATTCCCATGCCGAAACCTCTCAGTTCGACGGGGGTTATACGGGTCAAAATCTGAAGCTTTCCGCCTTCGCTCCAGCACATCGCGGCTATTCCGGATCCGCCCGTTTCCGGAAGAACCGGCAGAATGCTTTCAAGCATCTTTGCATTCTTGTCTCCAGATTCTTTCATCGACGCTGCAACGCATTTCAGGAATTCATAATAGTTCGCCACGCAGGCCTGCGCGACCGGCTTGCCCGCCGACTCGGGAAGAATCCGTGAAAACGCGTTCGCGGCGGTTTCTCCGCTTTCGATCCCCTTTACATAGAACGCAGCGCGGACCTCCGGCTTCTCGGACTTCCCGCCGGACATTGCAACGCGCATCTCAT
>JAFNRY010000173.1 GCA_017385345.1 Kiritimatiellia bacterium | reverse complement strand
CCGCTGCGTATGCCGCGTTGTGTATTTCCGGACTGCGCGAAACGCGCAGGGGCCATCCGGCCACGGCGAAGTGGTCCATGCGGAACTCGTTCCAAAATCCCGGATAGGACTTTGCGACGCAGTCTGCGTCGTGGATGAGCGCCGGCCCGTCGAGCACGGTCGAAAGAATGCCGGCCGCCATGGCTATGCGGTGGTCTCCGCGGGGATTCACGTCGTGCGGCGAAGCGAGAAGTTCTTCCATTGCCGCGAGCCTGTCCGATTCTTTTATGCGCAGTCTTTCAGTGCCGGTGAAAACCGCGTTTGCTCCGAGCACGTGGTTGGCGACGGCGAGCGCGGGATAGTTGTCCGGGCATCCGGAAACGTCGATTACGGGGCGTCCGGCGCCGCGCTCTCGGAGTTTCGCCAGTAGCGGAACGATGGCGCGGTCCGGCTGGCGCGAGCCTGCATCGACGCCCTCCACTGCGACGTCGTTGCCGATGGCCGCCGCGGCGAACCAGAATGCGGCGCCGCTCCAGTCGGCTTCGGGACGCGACGCGCCGGGCGAAACGAAATGCTGTCGTCCGGGAACCGAGAAGCCGTTTCCGGTTTCCTCCACCTTCACGCCGAACGCGCGGACGACGTCGAGCGTCATATCTACATAGCCGCGCGACTGGAGCGGGGAGGAGAATCTGATTTCGCTGTCGCCGTCGAGGAGCGGAAGGGCGAACAGCAGCCCGGTCACGAATTGAGAAGAGACGTCGCCGGGAAGTTCGTGGACGCCCGGGGCGATCGACGGATATTCCATGGCGGGACGGTCCGCGAGGCGTCCGTGTTTGACGAAGGACGCCTGGAAGCCGAGCGCGGCCGCGACCGGCGCGATGAAACGCAGCGTCGATCCGCTTTCTCCGACATCGAGTTCGACGCGGCGCTTCGATCCGCCCGCGGTATTGCGCGCGGCGGCGAGCGCGTCCAGGCAGCGCCGGGTGGCGGCGATGTCGGCGCATTCCCCGGCTTCCCGCGGCGCGAGCGCGGCGCCGGAAAGGAATTGTGCGATGAGCAGCCGGTGGAGGTGGGATTTCGACGCTGGAGGCGTTATCCTTCCCCGCAGTCTGCGCGGCATCAGAACCTTCGTCCCGTCGTCTATGCGGTGCGGGAACGAAGCGTAGTGTTCCCTGCGCTTTTCAAGCATGTCCCCGAGCGGGCGCGAGCCTTTGTGCCGTTCTATGCGGCGCGCTATTTCGGCCGGATCCGCGGTTTTCACCGCCACCATTCCGCGTTCTTCGACGAAGCGGCGGTTTTCCGGATCGAGCAGCGTTCCACCGCCCAGCGCGACGATGGGCGCGTCCGTTTCGCGCAGCGTCTCGCTTTCGATGCGCCGGAATCCGGCTTCTCCGAATCGTTCGAATATTTCGGGGACGCTCATCCCGGTTTTTGCGACTATCGCTTCGTCGAGATCGACGTATTCGCGTCCCCACTCCTTTGCGAGCCGCCGTGCGAGCGTCGTCTTGCCGCTTGCCGGCGGCCCGTAGATGTAGAGGGTTTTCATGATTCGAGCTTCTCCAGCTCCTCGGGGGAGCGGACGATCCTTCCGGCGAGCGCCGTCTCCGCCGGTTTTCCGTAGCCCCACGCCACCGCGACGGATTCCATGCCGTTTTCCCGCGCGGCGAGAAAATCGTTCGCCGTGTCTCCTACGAGGATGCAATCTGCGGGGCCGACTCCGAGTTCGTCCATTGCGTGCGCGAGCAGAGCCGGCTTTTTCATCTTCGGCCCGGTTCCGTCGGCGAAGAGCATGTCGCCGGCGTAGATTTTTTCGAACGTGTCCGTCCAGCTGAATTTGAGCGCCATTGCTTTCGCCCCTGCAACGCGCTTGTTGGTCGCGATGAAGACGCGCGCTCCGCGCGCTTTGATCCGCCGCACCGCGTCCAGCACGCCAGGGTATTCGGAAGTGGCGGGGAAGCCGCCGGTGTCGTAGCGTTCGCCGAATCTGCGCCTCAGCTCCGCTCCGAGCGTGTCGGTGTAGATTCCCGGGAAGAGCGATCTGGCCATTTCTTCTATCGGAGGGCCTGCGACGAAATCGCGGTCGAACGACGGGCATTCGAGCCCCATGTCGCGCATCGCCGCCTTCCAGGCGAGACGTATGTCGCCGTCGGTGTCCGCCAGCGTGCCGTCCAGATCGAAGAACCAGATTTTCTTCACCGCCCGCCTCCTTCCGTCTCGTTCTCCCGCCTTGATCCGTCCAGATCCGGACGGAATCTGCGGGTGCGTTCGAGCGCGGCCGCCTTGCGCCACGCTTCGATTTTCGCATGGTCGCCCGAGAGCAGCACTTCCGGCACCGCCATGCCTCCGAAGACCGCGGGCTTGGTGTACTGCGGCGCTTCGAGGATTCCCGCGCCGGAGAAGCTTTCGTCGGACAGCGCCGCCGCACCGGCCCCGATAGCGCCGGGCAGCAGTCGCACCGTCGCATCGGCCATCGCCGCCGCGGCGAGTTCCCCGCCGGTCATTACAAAGTCCCCGACGGAAAGGAAGTCCGTGGCAAGCGTTTCTATCCTTGCGTCGAAGCCTTCGTAATGGCCGCACATGAAGATGACGTGCTCTGCGCGGGAGAGCGATTCGGCGTCGGTCTGGCGGAACGGCTTGCCTGCGGGCGTAGTCATGACTATGCGGTCCGCCGGCGGGAGCGACTTTAAGGCGGCGAACCACGGGCCGCACGTCATGAGCATGCCCGGACCGCCGCCGTACGGTTTGTCGTCGATTTTTCCGTAAGCTCCTTCGGAGAAGTCCCGCAGGTTCACCGTCGCCACCGAGCAGAGGCCTTTTTTCACGGCGCGCGCCACTATGCTCTCCGAGAGAAACCCGGCGAACATCCCTGGCTGCGCGCTGATTATGTCTATGCGGAGCATGGTCTTCCGGCCGGGGCGCCCCAGAGCGCCCGGCAATATATGCCGCTGGGGCAGTCCACCGTCGTGCCGGCCCCTTCGAGCAGCATTTCGCCGCTTTCGACGCGCTTGGGCCCGAACGCCCCGCCTATCGTGTTTTCCGCGACGATCCGCGTGACGCCCGGCGTGTGCGAAGAGAAAAGCACGAAGAGCGGTCTGTTGGAGAGAAGGGCTTTCGCCAGCGAGAGCGTTTCGCCGAGATCGCGCTCGATTTTGTATGTTTCGCCGGAAGCGCCCCGTCCGAAAGTCGGCGGGTCGAGTATGATTCCGTCGTACCGCCTGCCTCGCCTCGCCTCGCGCTTCATGAACTTGTGCGCGTCGTCTGTTATCCATCTTACCGGCGCCTTGTCCAGCCCGTTCAAAGCCGCGTTGCCGCGCGCCCATTCGACCATTCCGCGGGATGCGTCGAGATGGCACGTTTCAGCGCCGCCCTGCGCGCAGGCGAGTGTCGATCCGCCGGAGTAGGCGAAGAGGTTCAGAACCTTCACTGGACGTTTCGCGGCCTCCGCCGCGCAGGTTTCGCGCAGCCATTTCCACTGCGCCCTCTGCTCCGGGAATATGCCGAGATGTCCGAAGTCCGTCCCGCCGAGTCTGAACTTGATCCCCGCCGTTTCAATCGTCCATTCCGCCGGCAGGTTGGCGCGGCCGTGCCATCTGTTGCCGTCTTCGCGGTCGAACGAGGCGTCCGCCGCCTTCCACCGCGCCGCCGGCAGGGCCGGCCTCCACAACGCCTGCGAGCAAGGCCGTGCCAGGACGTAGCGGCCGAACCGCTCGAGCTTGCGGCCGCCTCCGGAATCCAGCAGCGCGTACTCTTCTTTCCTTTCGCGCTTCCGCCTTCTCTCGCGGCGGCGACTTTGTCGTAGTCCACCACCAGCGGAATCGACGGCAGGAATGTTCCGTCGGACATCGCTTTCTCGAGTTCCTTCGCCTTGTCCTCGTCGTACCACCAGTAGGTGAAAACGTCTTCTTCGTCGCCGCGCATGCCGAAGACGCCGTCCGGCGTTCCGAACTTGTTCCAGTTGAGGATCCGTTTGGCCTTGATGTTCCAAAGGAACGCGTACGGGCATTGCGCCGTGACGAGCGCGTCTATCTTGCGGTACGCCTCCTCGCGTTCGGCGAACGTGCCCATCAGTTTCTCTTCGGCGATGAGGCGGTCCACTTCCGCCGATTTGAATCCCGTGGTGTTGTTGCTCGTCTTGCGGTCGGCTTCGCTGGAAAGCCACATCAGTTCGGGATTGCGGAATGTGCCGGCGCTCCAGGAATTCCAGGTCATGTCGAAGTCGAATTCGTCGAGGTCGCGCTGCCAGTTGGCGAAGTCTTTGCGCACGATCGACATTTTTATGCCGAGCGCCTGCAGTTCGGCGTTGAAGTGGACGAGGAACTTGTCTTCGGTGGCGCCGCGGGAGAGGAACGTGAAGGTGAACGGGCGCCCGTCCTTTTCGAGCACACCCGTCTGCGGGTTCCTGGCGAAGCCTGCCTCGGCCAGCAGCTTCGCGGCCCCCTCGCGGTCGATGAGAAGCAATTCGTTTCCGCACGGATGCTTTTCGTCGTACAGGTCGCAGAATATGGAGTTCTGCAGAAAGTACTCGTTGTACATCATGGTGCGATTCATCATTTCGCGGTCCAGGAGTTTCGCCATCGCCTTGCGCACGCGCAGGTCGTCGAACGGCCAGCGGCGCATGTTCATTCCGAATCCCTGGAATCCGATCGGTTCGTGGTTGTACACGCGGCGCTTCACTATCCAGTTCTTCGCGAACTTGGCGCCGCCCGTCTCGCGGGCCCAGATGCGCGCGCTGAAGACCGGATACACGTCGATCACGCGTTTCTTGAAGGCGTCGAACGCGTTCTCGTTCGACGTGTAGTATCTGAGGAGTATCCGGTCGAAGTTGCACGTGTTTTTGCACGACGGCGCGTCGCGCCTCCACCATTCTTCCACGCGCCCGTATTCGGTCTCCACCTGCTCCGCGATCCTCGTTATCCTGTACGGGCCGCCGACGACGGCGTCCTTCAGGTCGAGCTTGTTGAAGTCCTTGCCTTCGAACGCGTGTTTCGGCATCACGTAGAATGTTCCGCAGTTGATTATGTCCCGCCAGTTGCGCGAAGTGTCGCCGCGCTTGCGGAAGCGTATCTGCAGGGGCCGCGGCGAGCCGGCGTCGAGTATCTCCGGTTCTTCGTAGCCGCCGAGGATGACCTTCCACGGGCCGGTGTCGTTCTTGGGATCCACCACCGAATCGAACGTCCATTTGACGTCTTCGGCGGAAACCGGCCTCCCGTCCGACCATTTCGCGCGTTCGTCGAGGACGAACGTGAACTCTCTGCCGTCGTCCGAGACGCTCCATCTGCGCGCGAGGCACGGTTCAAATTCGAGCGTGCGCGGATCCGAGGAGATGAGCTTCTCGTACATGAGGGCGAACATCATTCTCGTGTACGTCGAGTTGTCCACGTACGCGTTGTGGCTTTTCGGAGCGCTGGAGCCGTTGAAACGGACGATTCCCCCTTTTCTGGCGTGGGGCGAAGCGTCCGGGTCGGGACCTTCCTTCCAGTCCGGCGCCGGATACCAGGTGACGGCGAGAGCGGCCGCGGCCGCGAGCATTGCGTTCATAGCGTCCTTCCGAGTCTGTCTATGGCTTCGAGGGTGTTTTCGCGCGAATTGAACGACGATATTCTGATGAAGCCGGCGCCCGCCCGGCCAAAGCCTTCGCCCGGCGTGACGACCACCTGCGCTTCTTCGAGGAGCCTGTCGAACATGTCCCATCCGCTCGCGCCCGTCTCCACCCAAAGGTACGGCGAGTCGTCTCCGCCGCACACCGGAAGGCCGCGCGAAACGAGCGCCTCCTTGATGAGCCTTGCGTTTTCGAGGTAGAAGTCCGTCGCCGCTTTGCATTGCGCCGCGCCTTCCGGCGAATAGACGGCCTCGGCTCCGCGCTGCGAGATGTACGACGCTCCGTTGAACATCGTAGTCTGGCGCCTCGACCACATTTTGCGCAGCGAAAGCTCCGTGCCGTCCGGCGCGCGCGCCGCGATTCCTTCGGGCACCACGGTGAAGCCGCACCTCGTCCCCGTGAAACCCGCCGTCTTGGAGAAACTGCGGAACTCGACGGCGCATCCGCGCGCGCCTTCGCATTCGTAGATCGACTTCGGCACGCCGGGCGTCCGCACGAACGATTCGTAGGCCGCGTCGAACAGCAGCAGCGCCCCGGTCGCGTTGGCCCAATCGACCCACTCCTGCAGCCTCTCGCGAGTCGCGACGGCTCCTGTCGGATTGTTCGGGAAACATAGATACACGGCGTCGCAGCCTTTCGCCTGGTCCGGTCCGGGCGTGAAGCCGTTCGCGCGGTTGCATTCGAGATAGACGATGCCATCGTGCCGTCCGCCGGTCTCCGCCCCGCCGCGCCCGGCCATGACGTTCGAGTCCACATAGACCGGATACACCGGATCGGCAACCGCTATCTTCGCTTCCGGCGACAGAAGCTCCTGAAAGTTCGCGCAGTCGGATTTCGCCCCGTCGGACACGAATATTTCGTCGGCGGACATGTCGATGCCGCGCGAAACGTAGTCGCTGGCCGCGATCTTTTCGCGCAGAAACGCGTATCCCTGCTCGGGCCCGTAGCCGTGGAAGCGCTCCTTCGTAGCCTCGTCGTCAACGGCTTTGTGCATCGCCTCGATCACCGCCGGCGCAAGCGGGCCCGACACGTCGCCTATTCCGAGGCGCACGATTTTCGCGCCGGGGTTCTTGGCCTTGTACGCCTCGACGCGGCGCGCGATTTCCGCAAAGAGGTAGTTCTTTCCGATGTTTGCGTAGTTCGTATTCAGTTTCATTTTTCTTTCCTTGCAGTGTCGTTGTCCGCTCCGGTTCCGCCAGCGTAGGTCCGGCCCGGGTCTCAGTCTTCGTCCTCGTTTTTGATGCGCGGCAGATACCCGTCTATTGCGACGAACGAGACGAAGAAAAGCGCGAGTACCGCCGGGCTGCGCAGAGGGCAGTCGCCGAAGGCGTGCACGAAAGTGAAGAATGGCGCGAGAACGAGGCAGAATGCGGGGCCCGGGAACGCGAATAGCGCCACCGGCCTCGGCGGCCTGTCTCTTCCGCGCATGAACCTGGCCGCCGCCGCGAGGGCTTTCCAGATTTTCGCCGTTGGCCGGATCAGCAGTAGCACGATCGCCGCGATCAGCCCGAGGCCGGCGGCGCCGTGTTCGGCGAGAAACTGCAGCCAGTCGTTGTGCACGTTCGCTCCTCCAAGCTTCTGCACGCCTTTCGCGTATTCGGCGTCGGTCATCGACGGTATGGAGAAATGCTTGTAGCCCCATCCGCCGCAGCCGAATACCGGGAATCTGCGCCAGACGCGCATCGCGACGGCCGCGTGGTACTGCATCCTGCCGGTCACCCTGTCGAGCACGCCGCGTCCGTCTATGGAGCCCATTTCGCGCATTATGTCGTCCCGTACGTCGTAGGCGCTCTCGGCGGCCTCTTCCGCGCTTTTCGGCGCCGGCGTCTTGCCGCGCCCCGTGAACGACGCCCAGCCGAACGTGCCGAGCAGGGCGAAGGCCACGAAATACGCCGCCACAGTCTTTACGCGTCTCGAGCGGCTCATTTTTCTGAACGAGCATGCGAGCGAGTGGATGCATACAAGCAGCGCGGCCAAGCCGCACGACACCATTGCCGCGCGAGACAGCGTCATTACCGCGGCCACGAACGAGAAGAGCGCCGGCACGGCGAATAGATGCCTGCGCCAGAACTTCGAATGGTTTGTTTTCGCGCGCCCGTGGTCCGTTTCCGATTCGCATTCCACGTGCCAGCGCCATGCCGCGCACGAAAAGAGGAATGTCGTGGTGAACCAGTCTCCGCCCATGTTGGGGTAGCCGAAGGTGGAGAAGAACGCGCCGTCGAGTTTTAGGGAGTCCGTCCAGAACGGCGCCGGTGCGCCGGCCGCGTACTGTATCATGCCCAGCGCCGCCAGCGCGAAGCCGTTCCATGCGAGCAGTTCAATGAGCAGTCTCTTGCCGCGCTTCAGCAGCGCGTGCTTCGCCGCCAGCATGGCCGGCAGGGCGCACGTGAACCACAGCAGCACGTTGGAATGTTCCTTCGTGTTTACGCAGAACGGCAGGAATTTGAACGGCGGCTCTTCGCTGGCGCCTTCGAAATGTATGGCCGGATAGTCGCAGCAGGGACACAGCCCCCGGTTGAAGAGCGGAATGGCGAGCAGGACGAGCAGCAGGAGTGAAATCCACGTCAGCGGATCGCGTTTCAGGCGGCTCCATGCGCGCGAGCGTGCTTCGACAAGTCCTTCGCCCGGGTGGCGCTGCGGGAAGACGAGCGCCGTCTCTATCGCAAGGACGACGAGCCACGGCATCGTCGGCGTCAGTAGGCGTGAATCCGTTCCTCCGTACATCCAGGCGAGAACGGAACAGATCGCCGCCACCGCGAGAACCGAGATGTTGTCATAGAGAAATCGCATATTCCGCAACCTTTCCGGCGGCTTGAGCCGCGCTTGTCTTGCATACGGGTTCGCCTTTTACGTAAACCATGAAATCGCCGTCTCCGCAGCCGCACAGCGCGATGTCCGCGTCCTTCGCCTCGCCCGGGCCGTTCACGGCGCACCCCATGACCGCCACTTTCGGGAACGCCGGCGCGCCGGCGCGGCCCGCCGTCTTCGCCTCTGCGAGCCTCTTCGAGTAGAGGGCTTCCATGGTTTCTTCGACTTCCGCCGCGACGCGGAAGAGATCTGCTTTGGTCCGGCCGCATGTCGGGCACGATACGATGGCCGGCCCGGGAGCGCGCATACCGAGCGCCCTGAGGAGTTCGGCTCCGGCTTTGACTTCGCGCTCCGGCCGGTCGGTCAGCGATATTCTTATTGTGTCGCCGATGCCTTCCGAAAGCAGTATCCCGAGCGCCGCCGCGCTGCGCACCGCCCCGGGCAGAAGCGTCCCCGCCTCGGTTACGCCGAGATGCAGCGGGCAGTCGGTCCTCTCCGCGAGAAGCCTGTACGTCTCGATCGTAGTGGCCGCGTCGGAGGCTTTTGCGGAGATTGCGACGTCGCGGAATCCCTCTTTCTCGAGAATCGCGAGATGTTCGAGCGCGCTGCTGCACAGCGCTTCGGCGGGGCGCATTTTCCCGGCGCGCGTCTTTTCGGCGAGATTCTTCTGGAGGCTGCCGAGGTTCACTCCGACGCGTATCGGTATTTTCCTGGCCTTTGCTGCGTGCACGACTTCGCGCACCTTGTCCGCGCCTCCTATGTTGCCGGGGTTGATGCGAAGCGCGGCCGCGCCGTTTTCCGCCGCCGCGACCGCCATGCGCCAGTCGAAATGTATGTCGGCCACCAGAGGGATCGGGACGCGCCCGGCGACTTCGCCCAGCGTCTGCGCCGCCGCTTCGTCCGGCACCGT
>JAFNRY010000172.1 GCA_017385345.1 Kiritimatiellia bacterium | reverse complement strand
GACGTCAACGTGAGCGGCGACACGGCGGGTAGCTTCCATTCGCTCGTCGTCACGCACGTCGCCAAGACGGCGTACGACGCCGGGACCGGCCAGGCGTGGTCTGGCGTGATTACGTTCTACTGGGACGGCGTGAACGTCCTGGCGTTCGATTCGTCCCTCAACGGCGGCGAGCGCGAGTTCGGCAACGGCTTCAAGTTCGGCGGCCTGCACGACGGCGTGACGCCTTTGCTTTCGCAGCAGGGCTACGTCGAGACGGCGTACGACGTCGAGAGCGCGTTCCGCGACGTGCGCTTCTACGCGAGGACGCTGACGGAGGACGAGATCGCCGGCTACGCGGCGATGTTCCCGGCGGAGGCTTCCACGAGCGGAAATATCGGCACGTACGACTTCCGCCACAACTTCACGGGCGGCTCGCTCGTCGCCACCGGCAGCGCGTTCACCGACAACGGCATCGCCGCGGCCACGGCCGAGACGCTCGGCCCGGCGGACAACGACGCGGCGAAGGCCGCGTGGCCCGGAATGGCAGGCTACGGCACGATCAGCGGCGTGAACATGAACGGCGACTGGACGCTCGCCATGAGCGTGAAGGCGCCGAAGGTCTCGGACGACGAGAAGGGCCTCATCGTCACGCTCGGCGGCGTGAACGCCGTCAACACGAAGGCGCTCGCGATCGGCTCCACGGCGGATTCCGACGGCGGGCTGTTCTTCGGCCTCGCGCAGCGCTGGGGCGACAGCACCAACTCAATCAACACCTGCAACGGACAGGTGGTGCTCACCGGGCTCGGCGAAACGACGAAGGAATTCCATTCGCTCGTCATCGTCCACGCCTCCGGCCTTCGCACCAACAACGCAGACTACTGGAAGACCGGCACCTACGCCATCTACTGGGACGGCGTGTACAAGGGCGCGGTCGCGACGGACGACGGAGCCGGCCAGAACATCGGCAACTTCATCAAGTACGGCTCGCTCCACGACAGGATGCCGCCGACGCCGGCGACCTGGGGCGGCAACTTCCCGCACTACGTCGAGACGGATTCGTCCGAAAGCGGCCTCGCGTTCCGCGACCTGCGCTTCGCGGGCAGGATGTGGACCGGCACCGAGGTCAAGGCGTACTCGGCGGTGTTCCCGGCCGTAAGGCAGAAGAGCCGCGGAATAACGCTGCTGGTGTACTGAGGAACCGGAAAGGAGAAGGAGCAAAGACATGAAAACGACATTCAAGATTGCATTCGCCGCCGCGTCCTCCGCCATTGCGCTTCCGCTGTTCGCGGCGGAAACGACAGGCGACGACGCTAAAGCCGCCGTCGCCGGATGGGTGAACCTGAAGGCCGCCGTGGGCGAGGACTTCGCCGCCAAGCCGACGAGCGTGAAGGAATACCAGGGCAAGGACGGCAAGGGCAAGTACTACGTGGTGGAACTGGAGGGCGGCGGCTTCGTCGTCGCCTCCGGCGACACGGAAATCAACCCCGTCCTCGCCTACTCCAAGGAGGGGACGTGGGTTGACGACGTGAAGCAGAATCCGCTTCTCGCGATGCTGCCGCTCGACGTGGCGGCGGCGACCGAGGCGCTTGGGCAGACGGGCGGCGGCGCTTCGACCGGCGGGCGCGCGTCCGCCGGCGCCGGCGCGGCGTCGAAATCCGCCAAACTCTGGGCGGCGTTCAAATCCGCCGGCTCCACCAAGGGCGGCCGCGCTTCCGCAGGAGCGGCTCGCGACAACGTCAGCGACGTGCGCGTCAAGAAACTCCTGACGACGCAGTGGAACCAGGGAACAAACACTGAAAATCTGTACATACCGCACCATTGGCCCTGCGGCTGCGTCGCCACGGCCGGCGCGCAACTCATGAAGTTCTGGAATTGGCCGCAGAACGAGACCGCGCTCACGCCTGTGCTGCCGTTCAACGGAACGGTAGGCGGCGCCAATGCGGGCGACTGGAACCTGGAAAACGGCTGGCGGGATTCGTCGAGCGGTTCTTACACGCAGTGGAGCCCTGCGTTCGGCGGCCCGTACAACTGGAGTGCCATGACGGACAAACCGAGCAATGGCGGCTGGCCGGACGCATATGCGGTGAGCCAACTGACCCGCGACGTGGGCCTCGCCTGCCACATGAGTTACGCCAGCGGCGGCAGCGGAGCGCAGACCTCGACGCTCTACAGACGCCTTACCGACCAGTTCGGATATGCGAACGCTTGCTATGCCGGCAACCTTTCAGACAGCGACGGCGACGATCGCAGTTGGAAGCGTGCAATACTTGCGAGCTTGAACGCGGGTCTTCCCTGCGGTGTCAGCATACCAGGCCACGCCATCGTGGCGGACGGCTACGGCTATTACGGCGACGCTCTCTACGTCCACTTCAACTTAGGGTGGGGCGGATCGAGCGATGCATGGTATTCGAGTCCCTTCACGAGCGGCATGACAGGAGCCGACCCCACATTCACCACTATCAACTCGATCATCTACAATCTCTATCCGCAGGGTCCGGCCGGCGCCACCATCGTGAGCGGACGCGTGCTCGACACGGCGGGGAGTCCGGTCAAGACGGGCAACAAGACCGTCGTCGCGAAGAACACGGACAGCGACGTCAGGTACACCGCCGTTTCGACGAACGCCATCTACGCGCTCGTCCTTCCTGAGGGCAATTACGACATTGGATACGAATACAGCTCCGGCACCGTGTTCTTCACGAACATGGAAGTATCGGCATGCCGCAGTCTGAGCCTCGTCAACAGCGACGACCCGGAGAAGCAGATCGCCGCCGAGAAGGGCGGATCGTACTACCCGAATACCGGCGCGATCAAAAACATCTACGACATGGATCTCAAGCCTGCAGCGATAACGGCGCCGGCGTATTCGACTACGTGGGGCACGACGTTCTACAGCGCGTCGGCGACGGTTTCGCTTTCGTCTTCGTCCGAAGGCGGCAAGATTTACTACACGACGGACGGCAGCGAGCCGACAACGTCCAGCACGCTCTACACCGGTCCGATCGCGCTGACGGCGACGACGACCATCAAGGCCAAGACGTTCTACGGAGATTTCCACTCCAGTTCGACGATGACGGCGACATTCACCAAGGGCGACTACGAAGCCGAATTCCGCTCCACAAAGGACGGCAAGGCGGCCCACTGGATCGACGAGAAGGTTGCGACGCACAACGTCACCGGCGCGTGGACGCCGGCGAAGGAGTTCGTTGACGGGCGGATTTCCGTGGACGGCCTCGGCACCTTCGTTCCCTCGCAGGCCTCGAAGGGCAAGACGGTTACCGTAAAGGCTGCCATTTCGACGACCGGCACGTACGGCGTCGATGCCGACGCGTACCAGGGCGTCAGGGCCGCCGTCAGAATCTGCAAGGTCAACGGCTCTCTCGCGTTCCAGGTTTATACGAGCGATTCGAACGGCCCGAAGTGGGTCGCGGCGACGGGCGCGACGCCCGCGGCGGAGACGGAATACGAAGTGAGGGTGGTGCTCGACACTCAGGCCCTTACCTACCAGGCCTACGTCAGGCAGTCCGGCGGAAGCGAAGCGCAGCTGACTTCCGGCGGAAACGGCACGTTCCCGTTCGCCACGCTCGTCAACGGCGGAGTGAAGCGCGTCTCTCTCGACGGCGACGGCTCGGTTTCGTCCATCGAGGGCTCCTACGAGCGCTACAAGGCAGTGATGATAAAGGTCATGTGACCGGGGCCGCCTTGGCCCGGCGTCCGCGCCGCCCGCCGTTCCGGCGGGCGGCGCCTTTGTCTTTAAAGGCGAAGCGGCAGATGTTAGACTTGCCTAATTACAATGGTTTTTGAGATAATTCCGGCGAACGGAAGGCGATTCCGGAACGGAAAGCCAGGAAGGAAGAAAATGAGCAAAGAGCCCGAAAAGATGACGCCGGAACTGAAGGCGTTCATCGAGGAATGGAAGGACAAACCAGGCAATCTCATCATGGTTCTGCACCGCGTCCAGCAGACCTACGGATACATACCGCGCGAGATCGCCATAGAGACCTCGGAGATGCTCGGCGTTCCGCTGGCGAAGATCTACGGCGTGATAACGTTCTACAACTTCTTCCGGCTCCAGAAGGCCGGCAAATACAACATCCAGGTGTGCCTCGGCACGGCGTGCTACCTGCGCGGCGGCGACGATCTGATCAAGGAGTTCGAGCGGCTTCTCGGCGTCGGGCTGAACGCGACGACGGAGGACGGGATGTTCTCCGTCGAGGCGGTGCGCTGCCTGGGCTGCTGCGGGCTCGCGCCGGTGGCGGTCGTCAACGGTGAAGTGCACGGCAAGCTCGAAGTCAAGGACGTGGCGGGCATCATCAAGCAGTACCGCGAAAGAGGATAAGGAGAAGGGAAATGGCGAAACTTACTTTGGACGACCTGCGCAGGATGCGCGGGGAGAAGCAGAAGGCGATGGAGATGCGCGACAGCTCCAACAAGGACGTGCAGGTTATAGTCGGGATGGGCACGTGCGGGATCGCGGCGGGCGCGAAGGACACGTTCACGGCGCTCGTAGATGCGATATCGGCGAAGGGGCTTTCGAACGTGCTCATACGCCAGACGGGCTGCATGGGGCTTTGCCACAGCGAGCCGACGGTGGAGGTAGTGGCGCCGGGGATGCCGGCGGTCATCTACGGCCACGTCGATGCGGCTACGGCGCGTGACATCGTCGAAAAGCACATAATCGGCCGCGAGCTGATCGACTCGAAGATACTCGACCGTCCTTCGATCGACATCGTCAAGCACGGCTGAACAATCGAAACCGAAACAATTCAGAAGCGAAAAAGCCATGGCATACGAATCATACGTGCTGGTCTGCGGTGGAACCGCGTGCTGCAGCGGCGGCGGGACGGCCGTCGTGGAAGAGTTCAAGAAGGAGCTTGAGGCCGCCGGCCTCGCGGAGAAGATACAGGTCGTCGTCACGGGCTGCCTCGGATTCTGCGAGCAGGGCCCGATAGTCAAGATACTGCCGCAGGGCACGTTCTACGTGCAGGTGCAGGCGAAGGACGTGAAGGAGATCGTCGCGGAGCATCTGGTCAAGGGCCGCGTGGTGCAGCGCCTGTGCTACGACCCCGAGCAGGCGAAGAAGCTCGTCGCGGAGGCGAACATACCGTTCTACCAGAAGCAGTACCGCATCGTCCTTCGCAACTGCGGCGTGATCGACCCCGAGAAGATCGAGGACTACATCGCGCGCGACGGCTACAAGGCGAT
>JAFNRY010000171.1 GCA_017385345.1 Kiritimatiellia bacterium | reverse complement strand
TTGCAAATTATGGAATAGTTCCGTTTTTCGACGCACGAAGTTTTGGCGAGGAGCTCTCGTTCTTCCGGAAAAACCTTCTCGAACGTTTGGTTAAACGTTCAGGATCATTTACCCAAACCTTCAGGATCATTTGACCAAACGTTCGAGAAGGTTTTTGGCGATGATCGGCGGTCAAAATGCATCGCTGTTCGATCGCTTTTGTAAAATCATAAAAAACAGCGTCGTAGTTGCCATAAATTGTCAATTTTGGAAGTGATGTTTCTGCACCGCCCCTTCGGATCAGTGTAGCGGCGGCGGATGGTCGCGGCGGGGCGCCTTTACCGCGTCGTCCACCTTGGACGTTATATTCAGCCGCGAAACGCGGCAAAATCCCCTCAATCGATAATTGCACATTTTGATTTTTTGCAGAATGTGCAAAATCATCAATTATCGCAACGGGCATTTTGCCTGTTCCCTTTGCGACGGCGGCGCGCGCGGAATGCCCGAACGTAAGTGGAACGGGCATCCAGCCCGTTGCTGAAGGAGTTTCTCTCATAAGAACGGGCAGGACGCCCGTTCCTTTCATCCCCGTTCCTCTTATCTCAAAACTTCCTGCCCATTCCGCCCAGGCTTATAGAGCACTTCCGCGCTCAAAAAAACTTCTGTTTTTTTTAAATTAAAAAAAACGCGCCCGAAAATCTCTTCGGGCGCGTTTTGCCGCAAAATACTTTGATTGGGATATTTTGCTTAGAACAAGGGTCTGCCGGCAGTCTTGCGAATCTCCTTCTCGTCGGTCCAGACGATCTCGCCGGTACGCAAATCCTTCAAAATCATGTTGAACTTGTAGTAGCGGTCCGACATTCTTCCGGTATCGTTGACCATATCCGTAAGCGAACCTGTCAGATACATCTGCGCCGCGATCTGTCTGCCGGGCTGGATAGCCTGATTTGGATCCGTGAGGCCGAGCTGCGCTTGCTCGTCCATGATTGCGATATCCGCCCCCGCGGTCGAACGATCCACGAACCTGAACATGCGCGAACGGATGAGGCGCGTACGTATGGAATCAGTAATGCTCGTCATGTCGAGAATCATGTGGGAGCGGTTTTTCATCGGCTCGATGTCCAGAACCGGGCGTTTGCCGCCCGTCGCCTCGACGACGCCGGCGTCGGAAAGCAGGGAATCCACCATCGCCTCCACGGTGCGCCTGACATCCTGCGGTTCGATGCGCGTGGTGGTCGCTCCGCGATCGAGCTGCGAATCGTCCACCGGCGGCCTGTAGGTTGCGCAGCCCGAAGCCGCGACTGCGGCTGCGACTGCGGCTGCGTACATCGTCTGTTTCATGTTCATCTGCAAACTCCTTTGCTATTGCTGTTTTTTTACTGCTGTTTTTCCGTTCCGCCGGCGGCGCGGCGCGCCGCCGTTTTCATCAATGCCTGTATTCCCTCACGCGCAGACGCGACTTCACGGCGTCCGGCCGCGGCGCCACGCCGCTTACCGTCACGCTGTCCATGCCTTCGAGCCGCAGCTGGCGGTAAGGCTTGGCCTCGCCGTCTATCTCCATCCCCTCCTGATTGTACCACGTAATGCGGTACTGGAGATAGAGTTCCCGCTGGACGCAGGACGTAAGCTGGAAATTGGCGCGGTTCAGACCGCTCGCCGTCTTGTCGTACGTCACGCCGGAGACGGAAACCGCGTTGTGCAGGCGCGTGTTGCCTTCGTATATGAGAGAGTCTCCGCTTTCGTGGTCGAGGACTACGGAGGTTCCGGCGGTGGTGTA
>JAFNRY010000170.1 GCA_017385345.1 Kiritimatiellia bacterium | reverse complement strand
TGAGCGCATCAACGGTGACACGTGGAAGGCCAAGGCCGTCTACGAAATCGACTTTCGCGTCCGCCGAATCCGCCGCGAAGGACAACGACTGGTGGAAGGCCGACTACCTCTCCGCCGACGCTGACGCCGACCCCGACACGCGGCGCGTTCTCCGTATGCGTTCGCGCTACGAATACCAGAGCAACTCGTATGCCCGCGGCGTAATACAGTGCCTTGCCAACGATACGATAGGCAATGGGCCGCGTCTGCGTTACGCATCCGAGGATGACCGCCTGAACTCTCGCATGGAGCGCGACTTCACGGCGTGGGCTGAAACAATACACCTCGGCGAGAAACTGCGGGCGGTGCGCATAGCCCGCGCCCGCGACGGAGAGGCGTTCATCCTTCTCGCACAGAACCCGAAACTGCGCACGGGCGGAAAACGAAAACCTCCTCCGATGCATCGCAAGAGGCGCCTGAGAGAGCCCGTAAAGATACACCGAAAGAGGTAAAACTGCAGTACGAGGGCAGTTACCCTTCTGTGCGTCTTTACAAGCATAGTTTCTCAGGCTTTCTTGCGACGCGTCCCATATCCGCGTTCCAGGCTACTGTGCTTCGCCCTTTCCGCGCGGGAATTCTGTTGTGCCGCCGCGATCGGGAAACACATTCCCATTCCGCGCCGACGCCACCATTATAGCAAACAATCAGACCCGCGGGCGGGAGCAATCGACAGAAGAGGCCGAAGCCTTGTCCGCCGACGCCATCCCCGCCCGCAGGCCTCCCGGGCTCTCTCAGCCGGGTATCCGCCTAATGGCAACCTAATATACGGGCCGGGGACATAAATCTGACAAGGAATCCGGCGAAAGACATTATGCGCGGCTGCCAATATTCGCCGCAAGGTTGTCAGATTTTACGGAACGCAGCGTATATGCAGTTGTGAACATGAAAGCGAAAGGCACTTTGAAAAAGCATTTCAAGCGAACAAGATTCCTTGCGAAGACGCTCGCGTCGTCGCCGGCGGTTCTGTTCATCTATACGCCGCTGGCGGTTGCGCAGACGGCGGCGGGCGTCGCCGTGCCGTTCGCGACGGGACGCTTCATCGACGCGCTCGTCGGCTGCGCGGCGCGCGAGAACGCGCGCCCTCCCGCAGCGGGCGGGACGACCGTTGCGCTTGCGGCGTTCGCCGTACTCGCCGCGCTGATGCTCGCGCGCACGGCATTGGCGCCAATCCTCCAGCGGCTCGTCCTCGCCCGCGCGAGGGATGTCGAACTGAAACTGCAAAACAAAATCGTCGCCGCCGTAGTGCGCTTCCATCCGGCGCGGCTCGCCGTCATCCCCGACGGCGAACTCGTCGCCAAACTCCTGCGCGACGCTTCCGCCGCCGCCGGATTCGTCCGCGGGCTTTATCCAAGGCTTCTCGCGGCGCTCGCGACGATGTTCGCCGCCGCGGCGGCGCTCTATTCGCGCTCGGCCGCGCTGGCCGTCGCTTTCGCGGTGTTCATTCCGTTTGCGATAATAGCGTTCGCGCCGTTCGCGCGGCGGTTCGCCGCAAGTTCGCGCGACGTGCGCATGAAAAGCGACGGCGCGTTCTCCGCGCTCTTCGACTTCTTCCGGTCGCTCACGTTCCTGCGCACGCTCGACGCCGCCGGACGCTTCGCCGGAACGCCTTGCGACGCGCTTGCGGCGCTGAAAGAGCGCAACAGTTCGCTGGACTCGCTCGCTGTGGCGTTCGGCGCGTTTCTCGGCGCGCTGCTCGCCGTCGGCGAAGTCGCGGTTCTCGGCGTCGCGGGCGCGTTCGCCGCCAAGGGTGAAATCCCCGTCGGCGACGTCGTCGCGTATCAAATGCTGTTTCTCGCCGCAGCGCAGTCGATACAAAGCGTCATCGCGCTTCTGCCGGAAGCGGCGTCGTTGCGCGAAAGCGTGGATTCGCTCTGCGAAGTCCTCTCGCGGGAACCGGCCGACGGCGGCGAAAAGCCCGGCGCGGTGGAGACGCTGGAGTTCCGCAACGTTTCGTTCGCATGGCCGGGCGCGGGAAGGCCGGTCGTGAAGGACTTTTCCGCCGTTTTCCGCGCCGGACGCATCTACGCGCTCGCCGGGGCGAACGGCGCGGGCAAGACCACGCTGCTGAAACTCGCGTCCAACGCGCTGAAACCGCAGGAAGGCGACGTATTCGTCAACGGAAAGCCTGTCGAATCGCTCGACGACGCCGCTTTCAGGCGCTCGTTCGGCATAGTGTTCCAGGACAGTCTTCTCGTCACGGGGACTGTGCGCGACAACATAACGCTGCGAGACACGACCTTCACCGGCTACGAAATAAAGAAGGCGATCGCGGCAAGCGGGCTGGAGGATGTCGTGAAGCGTCTGCCGGACGGACTCGACACGCGCCTCGGACTGCAAGGGCAGTCGCTCTCGGGCGGCGAAATGCAGCGTCTGGCCGTCGCCCGCGCTCTGATACGCGACCCGGACGTGCTCGTACTGGACGAGGCAACCAACCATCTCGACGCCGCGGCACGCAAAGCGTTTGCCGAAATGTTGCGCAAACTCGCCAAAAACCGCATAGTTCTCGTAGTCAGCCACGACGAATCGATCATGGATCTTTGCGACGAAAAGATTTTTTGTCAGATTCCGCAATAGTCTTCGTATTTTATGTTGCAACGGACGGGTGTCCGCTGCATTTGGTTGACCAAATAACAACAAACAAAGGAGAAAGAAAGAAAATGACACCTGATGACATCGCGACCAGCCTCTCTGGTCTCAAGCCGGTAGGCGAAGGGAACATCAACTGGTCCACCTCTCCGACCTTCTGCATCAGCGGAGGGCAAATGAATGTGGCCGACGACCAGAGAACCTGGGACTGAGAACCGCAAACCGGGCTGGCAACCGCCAGCCCGGTTCTTCAGAGATAACTAAAATGATCTTCATCTCCACATGCAGTCAAGATGTCGCCACCGATCTTGTGGCGACCGAACTGGAGCCGGGCGGCATCCTGCGCTTCAATATCGACAAACCCGGTGATTTCGCATGGGATTTCAACCGCGACGGGTTCTACATAAAGGACTTGGCATCCGGCAG
>JAFNRY010000169.1 GCA_017385345.1 Kiritimatiellia bacterium | reverse complement strand
GTCGTTCTCCACCACCTCGCGCAGGTAC
Organism: Kiritimatiellia bacterium; assembly: GCA_017385345.1. Taxonomy (GTDB): domain Bacteria; phylum Verrucomicrobiota; class Kiritimatiellia; order RFP12; family UBA1067; genus UBA1067. Next base: position 3,888 of record JAFNRY010000169.1, on the reverse strand, counting down.
GCGCTCCCCTCGAGCGCGAAAAGCGATTCGTGCTTCGCAGCGATCGCCTTCGCGGCCGTCGCCCCGATTCCCGGAATGCCGATTGCGTAGAGCCAGCGCTCGAGAGGGAGGGTGCGCGCCGCCTCGACCGCGTCGAGGAGCGCGTCGGCGTTTCTGCCGAACCTGCGCGGAGAGTCAGGCTCGCCGACGTCCAGCGCGCGCAGCGCGTCGCGGTCGAGCGTGAAGACGTCCAGCGGATCGGCGACGATCTTCCTGTCTATCAACACGTCGGCAATGCGTCCGCCGAGCGCTTTTATGTCGAGCGCGTCGCGCGAAGCAAAATGCTCCAGGCGTCTGCGCAGCTGGGCCGGGCATGCGACGTTCGTGCAGCGCACGGCGACCTCGCCTTCGCGCCGCTCCGTCTCACCGCCGCACACCGGACAGCGCGACGGAAACACGTACGGCATGGAAAAAAGCGTGCGCTTCTCCTTGATCACGCCGTCTATCGCCGGTATCACGTCCCCGGCCTTGACAAGCCATACGTGGTCGCCTACGCGTATGTCCTGCGCGGCTATGAGATCGGCGTTGTGCAGCGTGGCGCGGGAAATCGTGCTTCCGGCGAGTTCCACCGGCTCGAGTTCGGCTACCGGCGTGAGAACGCCCGACCGGCCGACCTGCACGGTTATCCCCTTCAAGACGGTCTCGACGCGTTCCGGCGCGTACTTGTAGGCGCGCGCCCAGCGCGGCGAATGGGCGGTCGCGCCGAGAAGCCCGTAAAGTCCGCGCTCTTCGACCTTGAGCACCGCGCCGTCTATCTCGAAGCGGAACGAATGCCGCATCCGTCCGAGTTCTTCGATTCTGGCGACCGCTTCGCCGATGGTCGCCGCCTTCGCCAGCCACGGCGAAACGGGGAGGCCCCAGCGTCTGAAGGCATCGATCATTCCGGAGTGGGTGGCGAATCCCTCGCAGCCGGCGCCGCCGGCGTTGTACACTACCATGTCGAGAGGACGCGACGCGGCCTGCTTCGGATCAAGCAGCTTGAGCGAGCCCGCGCACGCGTTGCGCGGGTTCATGAACGTCTCCTTCCCCGCCTCGTCGAGCGCGGCGTTCAGCGCGGCGAACCCCTCGCGGGTCATGTACACCTCGCCGCGCACCTCCAGCCTCTCCGGCGCGTCGTCGGGCAGCTTCTTGGGTATGGACTTTATGCTGCGGACGTTGCGCGTCACATCGTCGCCGACATCGCCGTTGCCGCGCGTCGCCGCGCGCACGAGCCGCCTCCCTTCGTAGAGAAGAGACATCGAAACGCCGTCTATCTTCGGCTCGACCGTATAGCTCCAGCGCGTCCCGTCCGGCAGTTCTCCGCGAAGGAACGCGTCAAACCGCTCGAGTTCGGCCGTCGCGTAGCATTTGTCCAGCGACTTCATGGGCGGATCGTGGCGCACCTGCGCGAATCCGCCAGCCGGCTCTCCGCTCACGCGCAGCGTGGGCGACGCCGGATCCTTGAACTGCGGCCAGTCGCGCTCCAGCGCAAGCAGTTCCTCGTACATGGCGTCGTATTCCGCGTCCGGAATCGCCGGTTGAGCCTTTACGTAGTAGAGATAGTCGTTCCGGTCTATCGCGTCGGCGAGAAACCTCATGCGTTCTTGCGCTTCATGCGGCGTCACAGGAAATCCTCCAGTTTCTCCATAGCTGGTATCCGCTCGATGGCGTAGCGCGTCCCGAGTAGCTCCTCGGCCTCCATCGCCAGGCGGATGTGGTTTATGCTGTCCCACTCTGCGATGTCGCCGCGCCTCGAACCGGGCGAAAGCGACCGTCTATCGACGCCGAAGACGCGCGCGGCGAGATCGAGCAGCGCGTCAGCGCGCTTTTTTTCCGGACTTTGCGATTGCATACGAAGATACGGCCGCCGAAGCGGCGATTGATATTGCGCCGAGAAGCGTTGCGAGGGACGGCTCCGGCAGTTTCGGCGGCTCGGGCGCGGCGGCGGGCGCTCCGGGAAGCTCCCAGAGGATCGCGTTGGCGCCGCCGCCCGGCGACGCGCGCCTGATCGCCTTCGCGCCTACGGCATATACGCCGGCGGGAGTCGCGTTCCTGCTCTTCAGCCACGACGCGACGCGCACGTCCTCCGACGCTGCCGATCCGGCCCAGACGAACCTCGTTCCGGCGTCTTCGGGATCGGCGGCCATCTCGATGCGGCGGGTCTTGAAAGCTTCGGCCACCAGGCCGTTCCCTCCCTGGACCAAATCGGCCGTCCTGCCGCCGCCCCGCCTTACGATTTCGTCGGCCGCCGGATTCGGCGAACGCACGACGGAAAGATCGACCTTCGCGCAGTAGAGGCGGTCGATGCGCGCGAGATCCGCGGCGCCGGCGACGGCGAGCGCGAACGCGACGAAGGACGCGCACCGCGCCGCGAACTCGCCTCTCGACGCTATCAGCCGGCGGACGCCCTCGAGCCCGTAGCCCGCGAGCGCGCAGATGCAAAACTCCGTCAGGTGGTGCCATTTCACCGGAGCGCGCAGGTAGTCGCCGAACGGCAGCGAATAAACGATTCTGTAAATGCATTCGCAATTGCGGCCGAGGGAGAAAAGCCAGAATACGGCGGCGGAGGCCGCCAGAAACGCGATTTCTCCGCGGAACGCCCCTTTGCGCAATGCGGCGCCTGCAACGGCCGCGATCGCGAGAAGGCAGGTCAGCAACCCGACGTAGAGGGAATGCTGGCGATAGTTGCCGCTCTTCGCTCCGTACGCCCTGCCAAGAGCGCCCGTGTACGGCCTGACTCCGGTTCCGTCGCGCCGGCCGAGGGCGAGCGTCATCGGGCAGCTCGTGTCGCCGTTCGCGCGCGGCACTGCGAACTCGAGCGTCTCTTCAGGCGGCAGAGACCAGTTGGTCGCGAAAATCCAGCGCGCATGCGCATCGTCGCCGCCGTCCGGGGCGAGCGCGGTGCCCTTGGATTCGCCGATCTGCGCGTCGCGCGCGGCAAGATCCCTCCCGAAGGCATGGTAGATCCCGGGCGCGCCGACCGCCGCGAACGCCGCCGCGCACAGCAACAGCCCCTTCGCGGAAGGCAGCCTGCGCTCGCGAACGCAGCAGCGGACCAGATACGCCGCCGCGAAAACGGCGAAAAGAAGCCACAAGTCGGCCTGCCTGAAACACGCCCACGCCTCGCAGGCGCCGAGCAGAAGCCAGTTCTTCGCCTTGTTTTTCCTGACGGCGCGATCGATGAGGCCGAAGGGGAAAACGCCGAACGCCATCCACTCGAACCAGCCCAGATGCCCGGCCGAAAAAAGCGAGAACCAATAGCCGCAAAACGCGAGCAGCAGCCCCGAACCGAAGGACGCGGCGGACGACAGGCCGCGCCCCCTCAGCCAATACGCCATGCCGAGCGCCGCCAGGTAGGCGGCGACGGCGTACTGCAGCTCCTGCCAGAGATATGGCGAGCCGGCGAACTTGCGAAGATCGAACGGAGAAAACCTGCCGTCCGCGAGCCAATCGCGCAAGACGTCGCGAAGGTATCCCGTTTCGGGGAAGGCCATCGCCGCGTCCGGCATGACGGGACACGCCCACGCGGTCCACGTGCCGCGGAAAACGAAATAGGCGAGCGCCGCGAAGACAGCGGTGAAAACGGTGAACTGGAGCCGCGCGTTTTTCACGGCCGGCCGGCTACTTGACCGAGCCGAGCGCGATAAGCGCGAACACCATTGCGAAAATGGCGACGGTTTCGACTATGCCGAGCGCGGCGAGATAGTTGGTGAAGCCCTGGTTGGTCTCGGCCTGCGCATCGCACGCCGCCGCTCCGGCGCGCCCCTGGAAAAGCGCGGACAGGCCGATCGCCAGACCCGCGAAGATGCCGGCCACCAGCACGGGAATCCCCGCCCCGGCGACGGAAGTCTTGCCAAGCATGGTGAACAT
>JAFNRY010000168.1 GCA_017385345.1 Kiritimatiellia bacterium | reverse complement strand
GTGTTCATGGGCCCGGACGTCGCCGCGCCGTCCACCGTCGTCGGCGCCGCCGGCTTCGGCCTCGCGTCCGGCTCGACATTCCCCGTGACCTCCGACTTCGCGACCGCCGGCGCGGTCACGCTCGGCGAAGGCTCCAAACTCCAGTTCACGGAGGCCGCGACCTTTACTGCCGGATCGTTCGTCCTGCCCGCCGGCACGTCTATTGCGGACTACGTTGACGTGGACGCAGAGAGTTTCAACGTGTCCGTAAGCGGAAGTACCATCACGGTTACGCGTAAATCGACCGTACCGTCCACCGCTTCGTGGATCGGTAGCGGCAGCGTCTCCGATCCCGCGAACTGGGATTGCTACGGCGCGGACGGCTTCAAGATGGACGGGGCGCTCCCTGCGGCCGTAACCGCCGTCACGATTTCAGGCGACGCGCTGAATCTCCAGGCTCCGGCCGGCTCCGGCTTCAAGGCGGCGTCGATCGCCATTGGCGCGTGTACGCTCGTGGCGGACAGCGACTGGCGCGGTTTTCCGGTCACGCCGTCCATCGCCTCCGGCAGCGTGAATCTCAACGGCTTCAAGCTTTATCTGCCGTCGCTTGCGGAAGGCTCCGGCGCGAAGTTCACCGGCGCGGGCGAGCTGCATCTCGACGTCGCTTCCGGAAACACCGCCGCGTTCGCCGGGCTGGATGTGACGGGACGCACGGTCGAAAAGGCGGGCGCGGGCGACCTCGCCGTTTCAGGCACGATGCCGGTGGGCGTGAATGGAACCGGCGCGTTCACCAACAGCCTTGGCGGAACCACGGTGAGCGACTGGATGTCGATTGGCCACAACAGCTCCGGCACGGGTTTTGTATCGGTTCCGGGCGGAACGCTCACTGTGAAGAATTCGATACACGTCGGCTACGGCAACGGGCGCGGAACGCTCGACGTCTGCGGCGGCACGGTGAACGCCAACTTCGGCGGCAAGAGCATATTCGTGAACAATTATTCGACGCTGACCGCGCGCGACGGCGGAACCGTGCAGGGCGCGGTGGTCGTCGGCGGCAGCGGCAGCGTCAGGGCCGCAAGCGGCAGTTCCGTGTTCCAGGGCACCATTACCATGAACAGCGGCACATTCGCGGTCGATGGCGGCAGTTCGTCGATCCAGGCCACCGTGGCCATGCATGCCGGTACGTTCGCCGTTTCGGGCGGCAATGCGGCGATCACGGGATGGCTCACGATCGGACACAACAATGGCACCAGCGCGTCGGCAAGCGTCGCGAATGGAAGCCTGTCCGTCGGCGACACGCTTTACGTGGGCTACTACGGCACCGGCTCTCTCAATGTAGGCGTGGGCGGCGTCGTGACGGCCAATCCCGCGCTTGTGGCGAACTCCGGAACGATGACGGTTCACGACGGCGGCAAGGTGGTCACGCCGCAGTTCTGCGACAACAGAGCGGACAAGGCGATTTCCATAACGTTCGATGGCGGCACGCTGCAGGCCACGGCCAACCAGAGCGAGTTCATAAGGGGATTCGCGGACTTCACGATCGGGGCTGGCGGCATGACGGTAGATACCGCCGGGAAGGCGCTCGGCGTCGCAAACACCACGTTCAACGTCGATATCGCCTCCGCGCCGGCGATCACGCTGGCGAACGGCGGCTCGCTGAGCCTGGCCGGCGCCACGTTCAAACTTTCGTCGAAACCGGCGGGCAGGTTCGTGCTGGCCGCCGCGGCGTCCGGATCCGGGAGCGTGTTCACCACTGGCGGACTCCCCGCTATCGTGCTTTCCGACGGCACCGCCTATACGGGATCGGTGAAGTTTTCCGCCGACGGCTCTTCCATAATCGTGAGACCGAAGGGCGCCAAGGTCGTGATCCGGTAGCGGCCAGGCTTTCGCGATATTTCGAGCGGAACGGGCTTTCGGCCCGTTCCGCTTTTGTTTTTGTTTTGGATTTGACAAACCGGATTTTCCGGATTATAATTGGATAGAGTCTTGAGTTGGCTCGGAAAAAGGAGCGCATATGAAAAAGAGCGTTGCATCATGTTTTGCGGCCGCCGTCGCGGCGGTGTTTTCCTTTGTCGCTTCCGCCGGCGAAGTGTCGCCGGCGGACGCCAAGGCCGCGGTCCGGGCCTGGATGGCGAAGTACGGCGGCATGGAGGGGGCGAGCCTCGGCGCGCTTGCCGACAAGAAGCCGGCCGCGTACAAGAACGACGCGGGGCGCACGTTGTTCTACGTGATAAACCTCGAAGGCGGCGGCTTCGTGATCGCTTCCGCCAATACGAAGATCGCGCCCGTCGTCATGTTCACCGACCAGGGCGAGTTCGATCCGAATCCCGAGAATCCGATGTACGCCATACTGACGGGCGATATGTCGGATCGTCTCGAGGCCGTGGACGAATACGAGGCGAAAAAGTCCTCCTCCGGCGGGCGCGCGTCGGCCGGCGCCTCCCAGACCAAGGACGAGAAGGAGTGGGCGGCGCTTCTGGCCGGCAAGCCGATCGACTACGGCAAGCAGACGCCCAAGGCCGGCGGCCGCGCTTCCGCCGGCGCCGGAGAATCGACGCTCCCCTTCGCGAACGAGCCGGACGGCCTGCGCGCGCCACAGATGATAAGGGCGATATGGAACCAGGCCGGCAACTGGAACGGCATCGCGATCGAGAACTATTACACGCCGGGCTGGCGCGCCTGCGGCTGCGTCGCCACGGCCTACGCGCAGATTGCGCACTACTGGAGGTGGCCAAAGCACGTCGAGCCGATCGAGAACCGCGGTCAGGAGCCTTTCTACAGAAAATGCGCGGTCGAGGGCGTCGAGACGAACCTCTGGCTCAAAGGCGGCGACTACAACTACGATCTCATGCCCGGCAACAGGGGGTTCATAACGAGCGCAGAGGAATGCGAGGCG
>JAFNRY010000167.1 GCA_017385345.1 Kiritimatiellia bacterium | reverse complement strand
GTTTTATTCGCAACCTTGAGCAAATCGGCAAGGTAACCCCGCTGGAGATTGAATATAACACTTTCAGAGGGAGCCGCAATCTGCGCAATAGATCTTTGAAAGTGAAGGAATATCTTTTCCTTGTGAAAAAATAGGAGCATGTCCCATGGCAAGAAAAAATCAGTTGCGGGAAATGCATTACAATACCGTTTTGAACAAGACGTCCAAAAGCCAAGAGACATCTCTCTCTGGAATCGTTACAAAGGTAGTGCGTGCATTGCGCAAGGAGTTTCCACGATTGCGTTTCGATATAGCGCCGCAGTGGCGCCTGGGGGAAATAATCGACGACTTGAAACTTGCGTTTCCGGACGTTTCGTTTTGCGATTGTTTTGCGAAATCGTCCATGAAGCCCGATGGCGGCATATTGTATGTTCTTGCTAAACATGGAAAGAGATTGCCGGTGTTGATATCGGAGGTGAAGAATCAAGGTGCGAACGATCTTTGGAAGAGGGAAGGAAAAGGATCGCAGGCCATAGGCAATGCAATAGAGCGGCTTGGCAAGAATGTAATCGGATTGCGCGCCGCGTTGCTTGAAGAATCTATTTTTCCGTTTGTCTGCTTTGGCTACGGTTGCGATTTTGCCGATACGAGTTTCATTATCGATAGAGTTAAGACGATTGCGATGTTCGGTGGTTTGAATGAATTGCATTTGCACAACGAAGGACCTGGCGGGGTGTTCAATAGAGGTACGTTTTATTTTCGCGAAAAGAAGTGGTCGGACAAAGAGATGTTTGATAGGTGCATCGACATTGCCCGGCGTAGCGTGTTGTATTATCTTTCTAAATACGGTGCAGATGCGTTTAAGTGTTCCGAGGTGGTATTATGAAACTCAAGTTTTTGAAAGTGAAGGGAACGTGGCGCGAGGTGGCGGACGCCGCCCGCACGACGATCAGGCTGGACGAAGGCGAGAAGGAGCCGTCATCTAAATGGAAGAAGCGCATACTTCTTGCCGAGCATTCGCCGGTTCGCAAACTCTGCTTCAATTGGAAGTGGATCGACCTTCCCTACTGGGTGTCCGTCCATTTCGTGCGGCATAAATACGGAATCGAGCATTTCGTGTCCACGCAGAGGAGCGACAGGACCGGCGTGCAGCGTGACGCGAACCGGCAGGACGCGCCGGTGATGCACGAGTGCTTCGCCAACGCCCAGGAAGTGATGTTCATTTCGCGGCGACGGCTGTGTTCGCAGGCGAGCGCGGAAACGCGCGAGGCGTGGAAGGCCGTTGTCGCCGCTATCGCCGAAAAAGAGCCGGAAGTTGCCGCGTGCTGCGTCCCGGAATGCGTCTATCGCGGTTTCTGCCCGGAATTCAAGCCGTGCGGCTTTTGCGGAACGCCGGCGTTCGAGAAGGCGCTTTCCGCGTACCGGGCTGTCGATTAGTCTGGCGGCGCGCATTCCGGAACTATGGTATAATCCACATATGGTTGCAAAAAGAGCCGATATCGTCGGAGCCGCCGTCTTGGCGGCCGGGTGGCTTTGCCTTTGCCCGCCGGCCCGCGGCGCGGAACTGCCGGAGGCGACGACGGCCGATACCGCGGTTCCGGAGTTGACTGTCGCTTCCGGACTGATGGCCACGAACGCCGCCGCGAAGGCGGCAATCGCAGCCGCGACGAACGGTCTGGCGTCGGTCGATACGGAGGAGCTCCGGCTCGCGAAGAGACGCATTTCGACGCGCGTATTCCGCCTCCAGAACGCCAATGCTGTG
>JAFNRY010000014.1 GCA_017385345.1 Kiritimatiellia bacterium | reverse complement strand
TCACGTTGCGGGCGTAGGTGAACTGCTTGTACACGCTTTCGCGCCCCGGCCGGTTGCCGCGCTTGTAGTACTTGCTGTCGCCAATGTAATAGACTTCCTTGTCCGGCTCGTCCGTGAGCAGGCTCTGGTGGCGGTAGAGATGGTCGACGCGCTTGCCGTCCTCCTGCTCCTTCAAACCCGCCGGAACGTTTCTGTCGCCGACAAGTTCGTCGATGATCGACTCGAAAACGATGTTGAAGTTCTTTGCAAGGAGGTATTCCCGTCTGTCAGTCTTGACGTCGATTTGCTTCGGCTGGTCGAAGAACGCCATGCAGAGTTCCCACAGCCGGAGAGCGACATCCGAGAAATACTTGTATTTTATCGCATTGAGCCGTATCTTCCCGTAGCCGTTTACGTAGCGGTCGAACCGCTTGCCTTTTATGAGTTCGTACCCCATGTCGAGCGGGGCGGAAAAACCGTACTGTTCGTGTATGCGATTGAGAATCGAATAGAATATGACGAGCAGCTCCTCGTCGAAATTGACCATCCGCTTCTTGTTGACGGGCTTCAGATACACGGGGCGGCCGGCGTCAACCACGGCGGGCGTCGTCGCAATAGTCCTCGTCCAGTTGATCTTGTTCAAGCCGGAGTGCTGGTTCTTGACCGTGAACATGAAGAAGTCGCGGTTGTCCTTCTGGAACTGCAAGAGGGACAGCAGGACGTCGAGCAGCGTTGAAGACCTGCGCAGTTTCCCCTTGCCCATCGTGGAGACCTGCCGCTGGTAGATTATGCCGGAGGCGGGATTCGACTTGCGGAACACGCACAAGACGCGGTATATCCACACCGAGAACTTGTATATGAACTCGCGTTCGGCGGCGGTCAGGGGCGATGCCGCATCCATGTGGACGATGTCCTCCGGCGCATACTTCCCGAACACGCGGTCCTTCATGTCCGCCCCTTCCTCGAGAAGGACTTTCGGCAGAATGAATACGCAGTCGTCGACTTCCTTTCTCGGATTGAAGTAGTACCCGACGTAGTTGATCGACACCTTGCCATCGACCGTCTGGAACGCCCCCTCCCAGAGGATGTCCTTCACGACCTCTACGGGGTACTGGTACTCTTCGATGATGAGTTTCAAAGGGGTTCAGTCTCCCGCGGTGGAAATGGAGGTTGCGGAGGGGGCTTCGGCGTCGTAGCCCTCGTAGAAATACGATCGTTCGATTCCCTTGAAGAGGATTTCGCGGTTGTCGATTTCCGTCGTAAGCGCGTTTTCGAGCAGCGTTCGTATTTCAAGATCGTTCACAGGACTGCGTTCCATGGCGGAAAGATATGCTCTCTTTTCGATATTCCGCCAATCGACGACTTTTCCGAGTCGCTTGCGCAGCATCATGTCGAGCCATATCCGCCCGCTGCGTCCGTTCCCCTCCATGAACGGATGCGCCACGTTCATTTCCACGTATTTCGCGACGATTGCCGGAAAATCGTTTTCCGGCATCTTTTCGATTACCGGCAGGATCTGCTGGAGATAGAGCGCGTTGGCGAACCGGAACGAGCCTTTGGAAATGTTCAGCGTCCGTATCTGCCCCGCGAAATCGTAGAGGCCGCCGAAAAGCGCCTTGTGTATGGCGCACAATCCGGCGACTGTCCCGACCTCGAAACCATACACTTCCCCACTCTCGAAAATCGCCTTGGCCTTCACAAGGCTTGCGGCGTCGATTTCATGTTGCGTCATGGTTCATTCCCCCTTGGCGGCGTTTTCTGCCGCAGAGGCCGCAGATTGCTGCGCTTCCGCCGCGTTATCTGCGCCCCCTGCGGGAGAAATCCTCCCCACGCCCAGATTCTTCATCAACCGCCGGACGCTTTCCGGGTTCGCTTCGCCGTCCGGCATGAAGAAAGTCTTGAAATAGAGCTTGCCGCCGATGCCGTCGTCGAACGCATCGTCGTCCAGCCCGGAATCCTTGAAAACACTGTTCCAGAGATAGAACACGACCTTGCCGACGAACTGTTCGAGCGCGATGATGCCGTCCCTGCCCGCCTTGCAGAAGAAGTAGCCGAGTTTCTTGTCCTCGCTCTCCGTGAACGCCTGCACCAGCTCGTTTGCTTTTTCGAGGAACGCCCACCAGTCGTATTCCTCGCCGTTCGCGACCTTGATTCTCCATCCCTTGCCGGCGTCGCATATCGGCATATACTTCCATTCCCATCTGCGCTTGAACGCGCTGTCGATCGGAAAGAGCGACTGGTCGGACGTGTTCATCGTCGCCCAGATGCAGAGGTTCGGCGGCAAGAGCAGTTTGCGCCCGCTCGCTATGTCGCCGGGCGTCATGTTTCTGTCGCCGAGATCCACGCCCGTCAAGTCGAGTGCGGCAAGCCCCTTGCCCGGATCCGCCTTGAACACTTCCGCAAGATGCTGGCGCAAATCCCTGTCCGCGACGATTCCGTACGACGAATACCCGTCGTCCTCCCTGTCGAGCAGCTGGAACAGGTCGCCGAATATCTGTGCGCAGTTGCCGCGGTTGATTTCCTCGATGACGAGAAACTCCATCGCGGCATTCCTGGACGCATCGTCGGCCGCCGCAAGATACGCCGCGCATTTCCGCCATGCGGCCGTATACGCTTCCAGAAACGCCTGCTCGACGAACCGATACACGATGCGCTTCTGCCGGACGAGCCCGTCCTTTTTGCTAATCGTGCCGCCGGCGATCTTCTCGCCCGTGGTCACTACGGTATCGTAATCGTCCTCTTCCATCGAAGGTTTGTACGCTCCGACGAATGTCGAATAGTCGCTGTCCGGGTGGAACGTCGTCCTGATGACTTCCATCCCTTGCGTGTCGTTTTTGACCTTCCACGACTTCCCCGTCCCCGGCGCACCGTAGGTAATAAGTTGACGAGACGAAAGTTGAGCCTGCGATTCTTTAGGCGGAGTTTCTTCCGCCACCTCTTGTAATACGGTTGTCCGTTTAGGAATTAACATTAAAGACGTATTTACAAGGTCGGCATATTTGGAAAATGTGTCAATGTCCG
>JAFNRY010000166.1 GCA_017385345.1 Kiritimatiellia bacterium | reverse complement strand
GTCGCCGAGGCGCATGATGGACATCTCGCCGAACTCCTTGCGGATCTGGCTCATCACCGCGTCGAGCACGGAATTGCCCGTAGAGGTCTTCGCTTCTTTCGCCATTTCTTCTCCTTTACTCCTCGACGCCGTCGTAGCCTTCGACGTACCAGAAACGCCGATCCCCGCCGGCCGGCGGCGTGAACTTGAACGCCTTTTTCGCCTCGGCGCCGTCGGCGCCGAAGAACTTCTCGAGAGCCTCGATGACCCCCGCCTCCTCCCACTCGTCGAGCGGCTTGGTCAGATCGCCGGACGTCTTCAGCACGTACTTGCAACGGAGCGTGCCGTTGGTGAACACGATTTCCCAGTTGGCGCCGTCCTGCGATTTGCCTATGGACGCGACATACACGGGTTCGCACGCGACGACGGCCTTTTCGCCGCTGCTTTCGGCCACAATCTCGAGCTCGACCTCCTCTTCTTCGCCGTTGACCACGACGGGAACGACGATCTTCTCCGCTCCTTCGGGAACCGCCCTGCGCCAGACCAGATAATACTCGCCTTCCGCGTTTTTGGCCACAAGGCCGCGCGAACCGTGGACGTCGTGGACGAAATTCGCCGCGGATGCCGCGACCGCGTCCGCCCCGGCCGACTGGAAATATTCTTTAGCAACCCTACCGAATATGTTGGTGTTGCCGCCGATGCCCTCGGTAAATCCGGCGGACCCGGAGAAGTCCGAGTCGAGCCACAGTTCGCTCAAATCCTGCACGACGAGGTTGCACGGCCAAAAGCCGTCCGGCGAGGCTCCCGCGCCCGCCGCGGCGGAATTGTCCTTGATTTGCGCGGTTCCGTCCACATAGATTTTCGCTCCGTTCGCGGCGTACACGGCGCCGGAAAGCGCGCTGTCGTCGCCGGACGGGCCGCTGGTGGAAACCGTGGCGCACGCGGATATCGCGCCGCCGCGGAAAAATCCCGCCGTCTCGAATCCGTCCTTGCCGTCCAGGACGACGGCGCCCGCCGAAAACGCGCCGGCCGACGAACGCGCGAACCTGTTGGTGCAGCCGCAGATCCTGGATCCATCCCGCATCGTGAAGGTTCCGCCCCAGACGACTACGGGCGCGACGTCGCCGACGGCCGAACAAACGACGTTGCTCAGCGCCGCCCCGTCCCCGAACTCGAGCGATCCACCGTCCAGGACGGTGAACATCCTGCCTGAGGCGAGCGCGACGCGGTTGGTCTCGTCTTCGGGAATCGCCGCCCCGCCGTCGAACACGACATTCGCGGCGACAAGAGCGACATTCGAAATCATGAACGATGCGTTCGAATCCTCGCCCCTGGACAGCGTAAACCCGGCGCCGTCGAACTCGTTGGACGCGGCAAGCACGATCTTCTCCGTGAAGACGGCGTCCCTGCAAAGCGCAACCTTTTCGCCGCCGTTCGTGGAAACCGCGAACGCATCCTCGACGGTCGCGTAATACTTCGTCGCGCCGCCGGACATCACCGACGCCGCGGCCTCCGTTTCATCAACCGGCTGGATTCCCTCGTCCGCCTTCTCGACCCACGCAAGCGACTTGCCGTCCGAGACCGCCTTCGCAACCCAGTCGCCATGCTTGGCGGCGAAGAACGCCGAAGCCGAATTCCTCGCGGCGGCGACGGACTTCGCAACTGCGAATACGGCACCCTCAGAGTCGTTCGCGGCATCATGGACGCCTATGGAACCTTCGCCGCCGGTCAAGTCGCCGGCGACCTCGACAAGCGGCGCGGTGTCGCCGCGCGGAGCGCAGTAGATGTCGCCGGACCGGCTGCCGCCTGCTATCGTATTTTCCGAAACCACGGCACCGCCCGAAAGTACGATTCTGGCCCCTTCTTTCGCCGCGACGGCGCCGGTTGTCTCGCTCGGACCTTTGCACGCGCAGCCGGAAATCTCCCCGCCTTTCATCTCGAACACGCAGCCGGAGCCATTGAGCAGCACCGCGCTCGGCGAACGCTGGTTCGCACCTCTCGTAGCAATGCATCCGCGGATGGCGGAACCGCTCTCCATACCAAACGTTCCAGAAGCCACTTTGACAGGGGCGATTTCCTCGTTCGATCCGAGCTGCACCCCCTCGATGGACCCGCCTGAACCGAGGACGAAGGACGCGCCGCCGTCAACCACCGCGAACGGCGCAGTACCCGCTCCGCTACGCTTGAGCGCTACGCCGGAAACCTTCAGCGACGCGCCGGAGCCAGAAACGAGAAACGCGCTCTGCATCTTCGCCGCATCACCGCCGACCGTGCCGAACACGATTTCGGGCGAAACTCCGTCGCCTGCGGAAACATCCAAAACGCCGGTGACGGTCACCGTGTTCGTAAACGCCGTCGCAGGAATGCTGCGCATCACCACCACGCTGCCGGCGCATCCGTTCTCCTCGAAAAGCCTGTCGAGCGACCAGTAATTCCGCTTCGACCCTCCGGCGACGATGCATGCGTTCGCATCGACAGCCTCGGCGATTCCGCCCGCGGTCCAGACGAGCTTCGCGCCGTCCACCGAACCGCGCGTCGTGTCCGGCCTTGAATTGTTCACGATCCGTCTGGCGGTTTCACCCGCGCCGGAAACGCCGTCGGCCACGATGCCGAACTGCGTCCCGGCCTCTTCCGAACCGGAGCACGCGACGCCGACGCCCTCGCCCGCGAAATCGACCGCCTCCATGACGGCGACGGCTTCCGGATCGTGCGTACCTATGCCGCCGAGAGACAGCGTGCCGGCGAGCGCGATGCGCGATCCGCTCTCAACGTGGAACCAGCCCGGCCTTGCGTACCCGTTGTCCGATTCCGCACGGAACACGATGTTCGAAAAGAGAATCTCAGCCCCGGACGAAATATTCACGACATACTCGTGGGCCTCGCCGCAGAAAGCGTCCGCCGCCCTGACTATCGCGGAATCGAGAACCGTCACCGGGCAATCAGCGGGCGCGGAAAAGCCCTGTTCGGCGTCGGGAACGCAAACGACCGCGAAGCTATTGGTTAGCGTAACGGCGGATTTGATCTTGGTGGGCGCAATAACCTCGAGCCTTTCGACCCGGCCGAACGACGTTATGTTGTTGGCGTATTTCAACGCGCGCTCGAGGCTCGAGAATGTTCTCGCGTCGCCGGCCTTGTTGACCGCGCGGACCGTGCCGGGCGCGATGTCGAGCTCGACGCCCCAGACGTTGCCGATGGAACCCATGCCATTGTCGGTCATAATGCTTTGGGAAAGTTCTATGCTCTCTTCCGTCGCCGCGGCAAGATCCTTTCCGTCAACCGTCGCCGAAGCCTGGAGATCGTATCTTTTGCCGGCACCGGCCGGGAGGATGAAGCTGTAAACGCCGTGTTCGTCGCATTCGACGGTATCGACGATCTCGCCGGTCGTCGCGTCCACCGCATCGACCGTAACCGCGGCGTCCGCGACGACTTCCCCTTCGTTGAGCACGCGGCCGGAGATTATCGAGTTCAAGCCCATGTCCTTTGTGGGATGGATATTGAAGACGGCCTCTTCGAGCTGGTCGAACTTTATGCTCGTGTCGCCCCACGCAGCGCCGGAATTCTTGGGCCATATGACCGGAAGGTTGTACCACATGTTGTCTATGCCGCCCCAGCCGACGTTCACGTGCGCGAACTCGTAAACTTCGGCATTTTCCCCTTCTCCTTCGCTGACGAAGCCGTAGCCGTCGGCCACCACCGCGTGGCCGCTCTCGCCCTCGCTCGCCTGGATTCCGAAATAGACAGGCATGCCCGCGTCGAGGTTGGCGTATATGACGCGGTTGCGCGTTTCGCGGTAGTGGAGAGAGGCCTTCCGGCTCTCGTTCATGGCGCCCCAATAGAAGAGGGCGCTCTTGTACGCGAAATGCGTCCTGAGCGCCTGGGCGGCCATGGCGGAGTAGGCTCCGGTCTCGCCTGCTGCATACATCGCACCGGCCGCAATGCCGAAGTCGGCCGTCAGCTTGCCGATCTCCTTGAGATTTTCCTCCGGCGTGTCAAACCCGGGGCGGTAGTCCATGATATCCCAGTTGTAGGAACGGTCTTCGGGATAGCCAACCGACTGGAGCGTCGTCGCCACGTTGTCAACCGTGCAGGCCCCATTCTCGAAGGCGGAAAGGACTTCATTCGTTGCAGGCCAGCACCAATAGCGCATTATCTGCGAAGCGGCGGTGGCCACGCAGCCGCAGGGATAGTGGTTCGGCGTGTAGTAGTTGTAGCAGTACGGGCCGCCCGCGAAAGATTCCATCTGGTTCCACGCCGATTTGAGAAGCGGCTCGACGCGCATGTCGGTGATGAGGTCCGCGGAATCGATCTGGTTGGCGATGCCTGCGCTTGCGCGCGAGCCGGAAGAAGCGCTCGTCGCGGAAAGCCGCTTCCACATCGCCTTCGCCCCGCTGGACGAGGTCGCGGAAGCCGCCCCGGCGGAGGCGCGTCCGCCGGCTCCTGAGCCGGCGTCTTCTTCCTGCCCGGCGGAAGCGCCGCCTGCAAGGGCGGCGCGGCTCGCTTCGACGCCAAGTTTCAAAAGCACATAAGCCGTGCGGTTCGTGCATCCGGGCTTCTCCGGATCAAGGTCGGGCATCGATCCGGAGGAAAAAGCGATGACGGGGCAGATGTCGTCATCGCCGGCGATGACGACCACGCCGCCGCCGGCCATGTCAACTATATGGAAGTCCGCCGCGCCCGCGGCGTTCCTGAACGTTCGCACGCCCGACGCCGTCGCCGCGGCCGCCCCCGCTCCCGCGCGAGAGCCTCCCTGCGTCGCTTTCTGCGTCTCGAACACGCCGCCGGCCTTGACCCACGCCTCGGCGACCGACTTGGCGCGAGCCGGCGAAACCTCCTCCGCGCCCGCTCCATACACGAACGCCATCACCGCCATCAACGGCAGAATCTTTATCTTCATACGGCTTTTCTCCGTTTCCTTCCCTTTATATTTTACCACATATCGCCGCTCTTTTGCCGCCTTTCATTCCTTTCCCGGCCCTTCGGAAGCTGCGCCGCCTCGAACAGCGGACCGGAAGTCCGTTCCGCTCAAAACGTGCCGGAAGGTTTTTGGTACAATACGCCCCGGACGCCGCGAACGGCGGCAATAAATGAAAACTCACATAGCAAGAGGAGGAAAGACGGTGAAAATGAGATCTTTGGCGATAGCGCTGGCGGCGGCTTTCGCGGCGGGGACGGCATTCGCGCAGGGAGGCAATCTGCGCTACACGATCATGGTGAACAAGTTCGAGAACAAGGCCAACTGGCGCGGCCAGTGGGATCTCGGCGACGCCTGGGGGACGATCCTGACCGACCAGCTCGTGCAGAGCGGCAAGTTCATCGTGCTCGGCGAAGCCGACATGCGCGGCGCGGCCATGGCGGAGCAGGATCTCGCGGCGAGCGGCCGAACGGCGGGCGGAAAGAAGGCTCCCAAGACGGGACGCATGTCGCCGGCGCAGCTGCTCGTCAAGGGCGCCATCACCCACGTCCAGGACGTCAAAGGCGCGGGCGGCGGATTCGGATTCAAGGGCATCACCATCGGCGGCGACGCCGGCAGCGCCGAAATCAACATCACCATCTACGTCGTCGATTCGATGACCGGCCAGGTGAAAGGCTCGAAAAGCGTGATCGGCAAGAGCGGAAAGCGCGGGCTCAGCCTCGGCTACCACGGCTCGAAGCTCGGCGGCCTCACGGGCGACCTCGCCGGCTTCGAAAAGGACAACATGGGCAAGGCGGCGATCGACGCCGTCAACCAGGCGATGGAATACATCACCGCCCAACTCGATTCCATCCCTTGGGAAGGCTCGGTCGTGCTCGCCAAGCCAGACAAGCTCGTCATCAACCGCGGCTCGCGCGAGGGCGTGGCGGTCGGCATGAAGTTCGACATCGGCAAGGTCGAGGAACTGGTGGACGAAGACACCGGCGAAACGCTCGACAGCGAAATGACGAAGCTCGGCACGGTGGTGGTGACGGAAGTGAAGGAGAAGATCGCCTACACCACCGCGCTTGCGGGCGCGGAGAAAGGCATGGGGGTGCATCCCGCGAAGTAGGCGCGGCCGCGTCCGGCGCGGGCTACGCCGGCACGACGAAGCGCACGAGCGTCCCCTTCCCGGGGGCGCTCTTTATTTCCATGGAGCCGCCGAGCGATCCGACCCGCCGCTCCATCGTGGACAGCCCGTAATGGCCGCCGGAGGACGAAACCCCGGAAACGTCGAACCCGCCGCCGTCGTCCTCGACCGTCAGCACGATCTCCCTGTCGCGGTACGAAACGCGGACGGCGACGTGCCGGGCGGCGCCGTGCCGGATCGCATTGCCGACGGCCTCCTGCACTACAAGAAGCAGCGAACCGCAGAACGTGCGCGCCACGGGGCGCTCCTCCCCCTCGCTCTCGATCGAGACCACGCCGTCCCAGTGCGCCATGCGCCGCGCCGCGAAGCGGAAGAGCGCGGGCAGCGATTCCGGCCCCTCGCTCTCTTCGTTCATCGCCCATATGGTCTGCCTCAGGCCGTTCTGGGTGTGCTGCAGCGCGTCGCGCGCCTTCTCGAGCTGCTCGCGGCATTTCGACTCCCCGCCGGGCAGATAGTTGAGCGCCGCCTTCAGCCGGAACATCGCCCCGGCGAGATACTGCTGGAAGCCGTCGTGCAGATCCGCAGCAAGACGCAGCCTCTCGCGGCGCGACGCGTCCGCCTCTATGCGGGCGGTCGCGCGCTGGCGGACGGACTCCTCCAACTCGCGCGTCTTGCGGCGGACCATGCGGCGGAGGGTGAGTATCCACGCGAAAAGCAGGACCATCGCCGCGGCGACGGCGGCGAAGGCGGTCCAAAGGCGCTCGACGGTCCAGAATGGCGGGGCCGGAGCTCGTCTTACAATTTTGACGGCGTCCACGCTCTCCGGCAGCAATTCCACGTTTTCTATCCTTCCGAAGCTTCCCTCCTCGAGATTTTCTATCGACGTCCATGCGAGGGCGCCCGTCGCCTCGACGATGGCGCCGGGCGTCAGGAACGCCGGGAGGGCGTCTTCGATGGCGACGGGAAGTTCGACGAAAATGTTGCAATCCCCTTCGCCGACGAGTATCTGCGTGACGGACTGCCTGCGGTTTATGTCGCGGAGCGTCCCTTCTACCGTGAACACCCCTCCGTACCACAGCGTGTCGCCGAAAGGCATGATGTTCGCGAAAAGTTCCTTGATCGATACGTGTCGCGGAGGCGGAGGGCCGCCGGGTTCGCGTCCCGTCGCCACGACCCTGGAAGACTGGAGCCTGTGTTTGACGGAAGGCTCCCTTCTGCCCGAGGCGGCTATCGTGTCACCCGGGCGGAGCTGCGGCGACGAAGGCGGGCGGGACACGCGCCAGCTTACGCCGCCTGAATCGCGCATGAAGCAGAAAGGCAGGTCGTCGCGCGCGAACGTCACGACGCCGGCGAGATTGGTTTCGCCCGGCGAAGGCATGGCTCCTGACCGGCAGTCCGCGGCGGCGAAGATGGCCGCCGCCAGAACCGCCGCGGGAAATGGCGCCGCCTTCAGCCGCATCTCCCAAGCCTCAGCGCGATCTTGACTGATTCCACGGCGATGCCGGCCGTGATTTTGGAACGGCCGGCCGCGCGGTCGGAGAACACGATCGGCACTTCCGCGATCGAAAGCCCCTTCTTCCATGCCCGATGGTTCGTCTCGAGCTGGAACGAATATCCGGCGGAGGCGACGCTCGCGAAATCTATCGCTTCGAGCGCCGCGGCCTTCCAGCACTTGAAGCCGCCCGTGGGGTCCCTCAGAGGCATGCCGGTGGCCGCCCGGATGAAGACGCCGCCGAGACGCGAAACGAGACGTCTGCGGAACGGCCAGCCCGGGGTGGCGCCGCCCTTCACGTAGCGCGAACCAATCGCCAAGTCCGCGCCCGCGCGCACGAGCCGCATCACGTCCGCCGGATTGTGGCTGAAATCGCAGTCCATCTGGACTATTCTTTCCGCGCCGAGGCGAAGAGCCTCGGAGAAGCCTGCGACGTATGCGCGGCCCAGCCCCTCCTTCCTCTCGCGGTGCAGGCAGCGGATGCGCGGTTCGCAGGCGGCGAGCGCGTCGATCGCGGCCCCGGTGCCGTCCGGCGAATTGTCATCGACAAAAAGGATTTCGAGCGACGGATCCTGCCCGAGGACGGCCTTCGCCATCGGGACGACGTTTTCCCTTTCGTCGTACGTGGGGATTACGACGACAGTCTTCATTTGGCGGCGCCTCCAGCGGCCGCGGCGGCGGCGAGGACGGCTTCGAAGACGGTCTGCGGCTCCGCCATGCGGCCGCGGCCGCTTGAACCGCAGGCGAGGAATCCTTCGCCCGGGCCGGCGATCGCGACGCCCCGCCGCTCGAGAATCGCGATATTCTCCCTTGTCGCCGGATTCTCCCACATGCCGTCGTTCATGGCGGGCGCCACGACCACCGGGGCGCGCGTCGCGAGCAGCACGCCCGAAAGCAGATTGTCCGCGATGCCGCGCACCATTTTCGCGATCGTGTTCGCAGTCACCGGCGCCACCACCGCTACACCGGCCCATTCGGCGAGAGCTACGTGGCCGGGCTTCCATTGCGCCGGCGCCGCGAACTCGTCCACGGCGACCTCGTTGCGCGTCAGGGTCCTGAAAAGGAGCGGACGCACGAACTCGCACGCCGCAGCCGTCATGACAACCTTCACGTCATCGCCGTTTCGCACGAAAAGCCGCGCGAGCTCCGCGGCCTTGTACGCCGCTATCGACCCCGTCACGCCAAGCAGAACGTTCATAACGCTTCAAGCCTCCTGCGCAGTTCCCCGATCTCGGCCGCCATGTCCGCCTTGCCGAAAAGATGCGAACCGGCCACGAACATGTCCGCCCCGGCCTTCGCCGCGAGCACGATCGTTTCCCTGTTCGCGCCGCCGTCGATCATTATGTCCAGCCCGGGCGCGCGCTCCCGGAGACGCTCTATTTTCGGCAGACACGCCTCGATGAACTTCTGCCCGCCGTAGCCGGGATGGACGGTCATCACGAGCGCTTCGTCGATTTCGCCGAGATGCGGGAATATCGCTTCGACCGGCGTCTCCGGATTGACGACGAGCCCCCGCCGCACGCCGAGCCGCCGTATTGCGTCCAGCGTCTCCCCGACGCCGCATTCCGCCTCGGCGTGGATCTGGATCGTCTGCGCGCCGGCCGCCGCGAACTTTTCGACGAAAAGGTCGGGGCGGGACATCATGAGATGCACGTTGCGGTGGAAACCGGGAGCGACCCGGCGTGCAAGCACCACTATGTCCGGCCCGTAGGAAATGTTCGGCACGAAGTGCGGATCCATGATGTCGATATGCAGGGCGTCGGCGCCGGAATCGCGCGCGCGGACGATCTCTTCGGCGAGGCGCCCGGGGTCCGCCGCGAGAAGCGACGGCAGTATGCGGAAGTTCATGTCGCCGGACCTCCTCTCATATTTTCCATCCTCCGATGCCGAGCGACCGGCAAGTCTCCGATACGAGCAGCGCCGCCATGAGCGCTGGCACAAACCATCTCACCATGAACCTGTAGAACGCGCCGGCCTTTTCGCGCCCGCACTCTTTCGCTATCGCGTCCGGCCCGAGCGCCCATCCGGCGAAAACGCACGTCGCGGCGGCGACCACGGGCATGACGAGCGAATTGACCGTGAAATCGAAGAAGTCGAGCAGACTCTGTCCGTCCGCGTCGAAAAGGCGTATTTTCAGGCCGGCGAGAGTGCCGTAGCCGAGCGCCGGGAACACGGTGAGGGCGAGCAGCACGGCGGACGTGGCGACGGTGGATGGGATTCTGCGCAGGCGAAACCGGTCGCAGACGGAAGCGACGCAAGCCTCGAGCAGCGAAATGCCGGAGGTCAGGGCGGCCATGGTGACGAGCAGGAAGAACGCGAAGCCTGTCCAGGCGCCGGCCCTGCCGAAAGTCGCGAACACTTCGGGGAGGGTTTCGAACATCAGTCCGGGGCCGGCGTCGAGCGCCGGCGCGGCGCCGGTCTTCGCGGCCACCGCATAAACCGCCGGAACGATCGACATTCCCGCGAGCACGGCGACGAGCGTGTCGAAGAACTCTATGCGGCGCGCGCTCGACGTTATCGAATCCTCCCCGCGCATGTAGCTGCCGTACGTGATCATGATGCCCATGGCGAGCGAGAGGGAGTAGAACATCTGGCCAGCCGCGCCAAGGAGGGTCCGCGAAAGCTTGGCGAAGGAAAAACCGCCCTCTTCCGAAACGGCGAAGTCGAGATTGGGGACGAAGTAGTATTCGAGGCCCTTGCCGGCGCCAGGCAGGAAAGCCACATAGACGGCGATGGCGGCGGCCATGAGGAGCAGGAGCGGCATCATGACGAGATTCGCCTTCTCTATGCCGTTGCGAACGCCCAGGGCTATGACGGCCGCGCACGACGCGCCGAACGCAAGCGCGAACCAGCACGGCGCGGCGGGCGCCGCGATGAACGACGCGAAAAAGTCGTGGGCTCCGGCGCCGGACAGCGCCGCCTCCCCGGCCCCGGAAAACGCGAGCTTCGCGTAGGCGGCGAGATATTTGTACGTCCAGCCCCCGATCGTGAAATAGCAGGGCAGTATCAGCGCCGGAACCACCGTTCCGAGAACCCCGACGAACCCCCAACGGCTGCGCAGCGCGCTGTACGCCGTCAGCTGCGACTGGCGCGTCATGCGCCCGATGGCTATCTCCGTGGACATCAACACGTACCCGACCGTCGAGGCGAGCGCCACGTAGATGAAAATGAACGCCCCGCCGCCGTATTTCGCCGCAAGATAGGGGAACCTCCAAAGGTTTCCGAGTCCTATGGCGCTGGCGGCGGCGGCGATCACGAACGCCATGCGGCCCGACCATCGCGCCCTCTGCTGCTTCTGCTCCATCGCGCCTGTGATTATAGCAAATATAGTATAATAGCGAACATGGAAAAGGTTACGATCGAATACAGGGTTCCGTACGCCGACACGGACATGATGGGGGTCGTGTACTACGCGAACTATCTGGTAATGTTCGAAAGGGCGCGGAACGAACTGATGCGCCGGTGCGGATATTCGTACGCCGAATGCGAAAAGGAGGGGTTCGCCCTGCCGGTCACGCACGCCGAATGCGACTACCGCGCCAGCGCGCGCTACGACGACGTCCTCGAGATTTCCGCGTGGGTGCAATCCATGAAAGGCGTCCGCAT
This sequence comes from Kiritimatiellia bacterium, assembly GCA_017385345.1. Taxonomy (GTDB): domain Bacteria; phylum Verrucomicrobiota; class Kiritimatiellia; order RFP12; family UBA1067; genus UBA1067. The sequence continues at coordinate 621 of JAFNRY010000166.1, read as the reverse complement.
CGAAATCGCCTGCGAGGCGAGGCGCAAAGGCGAAGAAAAAGCCCTCGCGCGCGGGTACACGCGCCATGCATTCATAGATCTCGCATCCTTCAGGCCGTGCCCGCCGCCGGCCAGGTTTGCCGCCGCGATGTCCGCGGGAGGGCTGCAATGACCACGATCACCAAAACGGTGCGCTTCGACGCCGCCCACATTCTCTCGAACCACAAAGGGCTGTGCAAGAACCTCCACGGCCATTCCTACCGCGTGGACGTTTCGGCCTCCGGCGTCGAAGGCGGCGACGGCATGGTCATGGACTTCAAAGATCTCAAACGCATCGTCGCCGAGACCGTGTGCGACAAGTTCGACCACGCGTTCATCTACTGCGAGTCGAGCGAACCGGAGCGCGACATCGCCGCCGCCGTCGAAAGGCACGGCATGAGAACCGCCCCGCTCCCGTGCCGCTCGACGGCAGAAAACCTCGCGCGCCACTTCTTCTTCCTGCTCGAACCGCTCGTGCCGGGCCTGTGCGCGGTGAAAATCAGTGAAGTCCTTAGTCTTAGGATCTGGAGCCTGAAGTGGTTCAATAACATAAGCATCATACTCCTTAATAAGTACTTTAGCATAATTATCACCACAGAGATC
>JAFNRY010000013.1 GCA_017385345.1 Kiritimatiellia bacterium | reverse complement strand
GTGATCCAGTACTGCCGGAAGGGCGATTGGGTCAGAGCCCCCGCGTCAGAGCCGGATGGGGTGAAGGTGACGTTCTTCCCGTTCTGCGGTTCCGCACGTTGAAAAGTTGAACAGTTGAAAAGTTGAAAAGTTCGACTTCGACGGTTCACAAAATAATTTCAGAGCAAATGTAGGGAGAAAAAGCCAATGGATCTCAAAAAATACATTTCGGAACACAAGAAAGGGAACAGTTTCCTTTTCAACTTTTCAACCTTTCAACCTTTCAACTTTTCAACCATCGCATTCGCCGTAGTCGCGGCGATGGCCGCGACGGCTGCGAATGCGGCTGCGCCGGAGGATACGAGCGTCGGGCTCGGCGAGGTGGGGCTGCCTGTTTACGGCGCCACCGGCGCCAACAGCGGCTATTCGCAGCCGGATGCGGCATACCCGATTTCCGCAGCGTGTGCTCCGGTTCTGTCTGGCGAGCAGGTGACCGGGAGTTCCACCAAGGACTCGCAGATCACCTGGACTCTCGCGGCGTGGACGGTCGGGCGTACGCTCTCGGAGCAGATGCCGGATGCGAAAATCGGCGACTACTGCAAGGACATTCCCGCGGAGGATACCATCGACTGGGGCAAGACCATTGCGGCGAACTCCGGTCTGGTCGCCGACGGCCATCTGGTCTTCGACACCGGGGCGAAGGATCCGCTGGAGAGGGTTCTCTTCGTCTCGAGCGGCGCCGTGACGGTGAAGTGGGTGAAGAAGGACAATACGCAAACGGAGCAGACCTACAAGATCGGCGCGGCGGCGTCGTCGCGTCCGTACAGGATCTTCGCGACGCGCGCGGACGAGGAGAACACGGCCGCGTTCGTCGATCTGTCCGGGAAGTACGTCAGGTTCTTCGGCGACGCCAATCTCCTTTCGAGCGAGCTCGGGGAAACGTCGAAGGGCGTGTCCAACATCGTCTATGGTCTCGACTTCAATCCTTCCGGTGCGAAGATGCTGACGTTCCGCTATATGGTCGACGAGAAGAGCGGGACGATCACAAGATGTCCGCAGGGGCAGTTCGTGCTCGCGTACTACGACACGGAGACGAAGGACCACATGGTCGCGCACATCGTAGTCGAGGTGTGCCCGCCCGCCGTCAACACGCTGTACGCCGAAGTCGGCGACTCGCTGAAGCCTGCCGGAGGCGGTTATGGCACCGAGAATCTCTATGCGGTCGTGTCCGCAGGACTCGCGCGTGAAGGCAACGACACGTACTCGCCGTACTTGGAGCAGTACAAGGCCGCCGAGGGCGAGGAGGCGACCGATCCCGACCACGGCAAGATCTTCGCAATCGCGCCGACGGACGTCACCACCAGCTCCGAAGGCATCGCCATGCCGTGGAAGGCCGACATCTACTGGCAGACGGCCGACCCGATGAAGACGCGCTGGACCTTCGAGCACGACTGGTATCTCGTCAGCTGGCCGCAGAAACCGATACGCGTCGTGGTGGCGCCGTCGGACGCGGAGTCCGGCTGCCCGTTCCTCGTACCGACGAATTACGTCGTCGAGGCGAAGTTCCGCATGCCTGAGACAGTCTCGGCCCCCGTCAGCCAGAGCACGGGCGAAGTAACGCTCCGCGGCGGAAACGGCGGCAAGATACTTCTGCGGCTGACGAATGCCGACGGCGCCGGCTGCCCGTGGTACATGCCGGTCGAGATGACCGACTACCGCGAGAGCGTTGTCGCGACGCCGTGGACCTTCGACTGGCCGGTAGGCATCGAGATCAAGCCGCGCCTCGGAGTCGAGGCCGGAGAGGCGGCGCGGGCGATGTCCGAGCGTGTGGACGACAAGCTTGCGGGCTTTATCTACGAGAAGGAATCGTCTGGGCGCAACTGGAATCCGCGCCTCTACCACCGTCCGGCGGGAACAAGCGGCGCGCCGGACCTTTCCGCGGCGCTGGACGCGGACGGCTCGGCGACGGCGAACGCCGATCCGTACGCCTCGCTCGAGTCGTCGATCTACGCCGTAAACGAATCGAGCGGCGTCATACAGGTTTGGTGGCGCGCGAACTTCCAGGACGAAAGGATGCCCGCGCCCGTCACCTATCCGGCGCTGGTGCAGAACTACCGCGCCAACTGGGAGACGACGATGGCCAAGGGACTCCTGCCCGAAATCGCCCTGTCGTCAGGACTCGGCTCGCTCGATCCCGCGATGAAGGCGTGTGGCGGCCGTTCGCTCATGCTGTCGGAGGAAGGATCCACGGCATCGGTGAACGCAGGCGGAGCAACGGTTGCGCAGGGCGACGAGACGGTTTATGCGGGCTTTTCGGTCTATGTGCCGACTGACGTGCCGGCGACGCCCGGACGTCTCGTGCGGTTGGTCTTCGGAGACAAGCGCAATCCAGATGCGGCCGTAGTCGAAACGCGTCTCGAGCGCACAGGCGAGGACGGATGGCAGGTGGTGTTCACGACCAGCGAGACGAACATGGCGGTGTCCGTCGTGGCTGGCCGGTGGAACGCCGTGTCCGTGAAGGTCCCCGACTCGGCGAAGGGCTTCGGCATTGCGGCGACAGTCGGTGCAGTCGAGGGCGAGACGGGCGTTTCGGCGACATACGTTGCGCTCGACAAGCTTGCGCTTTGGTACGGCGCCGGCGAAGGGCCGTCCGAGGAGGAAGACTCGGTATTCGACTTCAGCTTCACCGACAACGACCTCGCGACGCTCGGCACCAACGGGACCATCAGGACCGCGATGGACGCCAAGGGCAACACGCTGCGCTGCCGCAACTGCGCGATGCTCGGCGCAGGCGCGCCCAAGGCTTTCAGCCTCAGGTTCCTGGCGGAAGGAGACGTCGCGCCGGAGCTCTATTACGAAAACGATCTTTCCGCCGTTGGCTTCAATCCGAACGAGGAACACGCATTCCTCGAAGTGGACATCTCGGGCGAGCGCATTGCCTGGGCGCTCAGAAACGACCTCAACCAGTACGGGCTGTCGGAGCCGGTCGTGATGGTGATGTATCCGCGCAACGGCAAGGGCGCCATGCAGGCATACCTGGTCGTATCGTGCAATAGCGCACATCAAAAATTCGAGAACTCGGTCATCGTGGGCAATCCTATGCTCCCGCCGGCGCCAATCGTCAAGGTGCCGGGTTGGGGCACCGACAGCGACTACGCCGTCTCGGTCTCGACGCTGGACGACAGCGCGGTGGTGTACAAGGACCGCAAGAACCAGATGTGGGCGAGGCGCGACGGCATGGCGCTCGTCAGGTACTCCTACCCGATGCAACCGGGATTCTACTGCCCCTCGCTCGGAGACAACCAGCTGGCGTCGGATACCGTCGTCGGCTGGATGAACTGCGAAAAAATACCATCGCCTTCGGCTGATGACATCAAGAACATCAAAAACTCGCTGGACTGGACCTGGAAGGCCGACTGGCCGTCCACCAACTCGGTGCCGACTATGCGCGTCGGCCAGGTGTTGACCGTCGCCGAGAACGGACTCCCCGAAGTCTGGAACGCCGCGTCGATGGCAGTCGCCTACCCGATGCCGGCGGACGGCATCCACACAGTCGTAAGCCTCATCGACCCGACGGTCGTGCAGACATCCGAGGAGGAGCTGCCGATAGACTCCAACTTCGCGAGCGAGTACGGGTTCGAGGTCGGTCCCTCCGGCACGGCGACGTTGCGCAAGGGCAAGTACTACTTCACGGGGCTGCCGCCGTCCATCAGCGACCGCTTCTACATCGACACTAACGCGGATCCCTCGGATCGCATGTGCCTCATTGGCCGCCGCGTCGAGAAGGAGTCGGGCGGCTCGTATCTGCAGCTCAATGTGCTGACCGACGTCGAACGCCAGGCTATCAAGGATATCTGCACGCTCGATGCCGAAAACACTAAGAAGAAGGCGTGGGACGCGGCGGTGGATACTCTTGCGACAGCTGAATCACCGGCGTTCGTTCCGCAAGACGCTCCTATCCGCGAGGAGGATCACGTCGTGCGCAGGCTCTACAGCTTCCCTTCGATGAATGCTTTTACTGTGTGGACCAACAAGCTCGACAAGGAGAACTTCGAGATCTCGAAGTTCAAGACCGTGCTTGAGCTTGGCGAATACAAACTCGTCACCGGGCCGATGCCCGCCAATAACGACGGCACTTGCGTCACTTGCTCCTGGGAGATTGTCAGCACCACATGGCAGGACTTGACGGACATGGCGAGTTCCAGCGACCTGAGGAAGGAGTGGGAGTCGTCGGGGCTCAAGAAATTCACCAACCTCGAGTGGGATGACGAGAGGAGCTTCCTGCATTACCTGCTATTCGCCGGCGAACTGCTGGTCGACGTGAAGTTCACGGCCAGAATCGCCGAGCGCGTGCCTATGGGAACCTATCTGCCGGTCGATCACTACGCGCTCGTCGCGAACGGCGCGGGCAGCGGATGGGTGACGCTCATCGAAAACGACAACCCGGATCAGCAGCAGGTCAAGCCAGGTCTGCCGATCTCGATGAAGGTGCTGCGCGTCATCCCCGAGCTCTACGTGGACGGCATCGCGGTCCTGAAGGATCCGCTGAACAAGCTCTCCGAGCAGCTGACGCTGCAGTATCGTACGCCGCTCGGCAGCGCCTCCGGCGATTATGAATTCGAGTGGCGTCGCGCGACGCCATCGACCGACGGCACGCTCGCCACCGCAAACTACGAACTCCCGCCATGGGAATACTACCGCGCCGACTCCGGTCTCTACTCGATTCTACTCGGCGCGAAGGGCGCAAGGCCCGACGAGTACGTGAACACCTACTACACGCTCCGTTACCGCGCAAAGCCCGGCACCATCCCCTATTACACGGTCGGCGGCGAGTGGAGCGAATGGGCTCCCGAGCAGCTCGCCGAAGGGTGGCTGCAGCGCGTACTCAACGAGGTCACGCCGTTCGCCCAGCGCGTGGAGGACTTCTACGAACAGAAGGCTGATTCCTGGATCTCCATGATGGAGGAAATCGGACGTCCCTACCAGGGCGACGTCGCCCTCAACAACGACAACCTGACGGAGGTCGGGCTTCTCGAACTGTACCAGACGCTCTTCAACCGCGCCGAAAGCGTGCTCCAGGCGTCCGGCTCGCCGAGTGCCGATCTCTCGAAGCAGCTCCTCCTGGCGCAGACGCGCATGGGCGAGTTCTACTCGCTCCTCGGCGCGGAGGCGTATTCGGACGCGAAGAACCCGCTCGTCGCGCAGCGCACGCTCGACGACATGGAGGAGAGTACGCTCAATCTGCCGAGTTCGGTGTTCTGCTTCGCGAACCAGGTTCCGTCGCTCCTCGACGAGGAACTCGCGCTATTGCGTGGACGTTCTGCATCAACCGCCTATCCGCGCATGACGGAGGCGCCTTGCTACAACCGTCTCGCCTGGAACTTCACGAAGGGTCTCACCGAGGGCGAGACCGCATATGTCGCCAACTACGGCATCCGCGCACGCGACGGCGCACTTGACGTAAACTGCGCGGCGGCGCAGTATCCGCAGGGTCACGGCGACGCCTGGGGACACTACCTTTCCGTGCTCTCCGGCTACTACCGCCTCCTGAGAAATCCGCTCTTCGACTGGACTGCCGCCATGGGCGAGATGCTCATGGACCAGAAGCTCGCGAACGTCGATTACCAGGACGAAGAGAAATTCGCCGATGCGGTCGCGAAACTCGCTCAGATCGGTCTTGACGCGATGGATCTCACGGTGCGCAAGCAATACCGCGACAACGACGGCGTGGCCGGCGGATACCGCGACGAGAACGAAGAGCAGGCGTTCGGCTACGGCGAGTGGGCGACGCGCACAGGCTTGATGGCCGCATACGGCTGGATGACGGCGAACGCGCTCCTGCCGACCAACGATGCGCCGTACCAGGCGTTCACGGACAGGGGAATCGCGAAGATCGACCGCACCACCGCCGCGCAGCTGCCCGTCATCTGCGACGCCGTGCGCGCCGTCGAAAACCGCCTCGCCGCGACAGAGGCCGGACTCAATCCCCTCGGACTTTCCGACAACACGATTCCGTTCGACATCGACCCCGACGAACTCGACGAGAAGAATTCGCATTTCGAGCAGATCCTCGAACGTGCCGAGAAAGCACTCGCAAACTGCAAGACCGCGCTAGACTACGCCAACATCTACGGCAACCGGCTTGTCCAGCTCTCCAAGGAGGAGACGGATATCATCGGCGAGATCTCCGAGCAGGAACTCGCCTACAACAACCAGCTCATCGCCATCTACGGCACGCCGTTCTCGGGCGACATCGGCCCGGGAGGCACCTATCCGCAGGGCTACGAGGGTCCGGACCTCTACAACTACAACTACATGGATCTCGCTCCGTATGGAATCAGCGACGAGCTCGTCACGCAGTTCACCAACTCCTGGAAGCTTTTGTGGGGCAACGCCGCCGGCTACAGCGACTTGACCATATCCAAGGACGCGCACGGCAATCTATCCCTCCAG
>JAFNRY010000165.1 GCA_017385345.1 Kiritimatiellia bacterium | reverse complement strand
GAAGTGAAGATAACCGACGAATTTCCGGCGGACGGCGTTCCGGCCGGAGAGAACGCGATGTCGCTTGGCGCGATGGCGATGGGGGCCGGCAAAGACGACATTCTTTCAGTTGACAGCTGGGCGGCCGGCGCCGACGGAGGCGCGGTCGTCCACCATGGCGACGACGATTCGCCGCTCAAGCCTCTTCTGGCGGGAATGCTCGCCGGCGGCGGATGCGGAGCTTGCGGCGCGCCGCGGCAGGCGGCCGGCATGCCTCTTTCCCAGACTGTAGCCATCCAGGGCCCGCAGAACTGGATCGCCCTGAAAAACAGATTCTTCGCGACGGCTCTCGCTTCGTCAACGCAGGGCAACGCCGGCTTCAGGGCGCTCGTCCGCCGCAACGCCGCAAGCGCCGCATACAGGCCGGAGAGCGTTTCGGCGCAGGCGGTGTTCGCGGGCGGCGTGCAAAGGCGCGAGAGCGTGTTCTTCATAGGCCCGAAGAAGCTTTCTCTTCTCTGGCGGCTCGGCCTTCGCGACGTCATGGAGTTCGGCATGTGGCGGTGGATATGCTATCCTGTCGTGTGGCTGCTGGTCGCTTTCCACGGCGTAGCGCCCAGCTACGGTCTGGCGATCATTCTGCTTACAATCCTCGTGCGCCTCGTGTTTTGGCCGCTGACGCGCAAATCCACCGAGGGCATGAAGAAAATGCAGGAGATCCAACCTCTCGTCAAGGAGATGCAGGCGAAATACAAAGACAACCCGCAGCGTCTGCAGCAGGAGACGTGGGCGCTGTACCGCGAAAGGAAAGTGAATCCGCTTAGTTCCTGCCTGCCGATGTTCGTGCAGATTCCGGTCTTCATCGCGCTGTTCAACGTTCTTCGCTCCGCCGTCGAACTTCGCTACGCCGGCTTCCTGTGGATCGCGGACCTCTCCGCGCCGGAAGGGCTTTTCCCGTCGGTATTTCCGTTCGGCGGATTGAACATACTGCCGTTGGCCATGGCCGCGACGATGTTCCTCCAGAGCAAGCTGACTCCCACGGCCGGCGACCAGAGCCAGCAGAGGATGATGACGGTCTTCATGCCGCTGATGATGCTCGTCATGTTCTACAATTTTGCCTCGGCGCTGTCTCTCTACTGGACGGTGTCGCAGTGTCTGAGCATAGTACAGATGTGGATGATACGGCGTCAGAGCGCGGTCGCGGCTGCCGGCGCCGCCGAAGGCGCGTCCAGGGCGCCCGTCACGCGCCAGATGAGGAGGCATTCGTAGGGCCATGGCGGCGGCAAGCGCGCTACCTTCCATTCTCGCCGACGTCGCCGCGCTCGGCACGGCTTATCTTTTTTCGTTTTTCCTGAGGTTCGACTTCGCCGAACCGACGTGGGGCTGGATGCGCGTGGCGCAGTCTTTCGGCACGGTGTGCATCGTGCACGTGTCGATGCTCGCGGCGTTCGGATGCTACGGGCGGCGCACTCGCGTTTTCGGGTGGTGCGACCTGCCGCGCTTCGGATTCGCGATGGCGGCCGCATGCGCCGCGCTGACCGCGATGCGCTATCTTTTGCCGAACGTCGCTTTCGCCCACATACGCCCGCCGTATTCGATAACGCTTCTTTCGTTCTTAATCGGAACCGCGAACATCGTCGCGTGGCGCGTCGCGCGCCGCTTCTATCTTCAGGCCTCCCGCCAGGGCAGCCTTTTCCCCATGGAGCGCGACGAGAAGACTTTCGACAACACTGTCGCCGCGCGCTTTCTCGCCGGCAGGACGGTTATGGTAACCGGCGCCGGCGGAACGATCGGCTCCGAACTTGTCAGGCAGGCCGCCGCCGCCGGCGCTTCGAGGATTCTCATGGTCGAACGTTGCGAAAACGCCTTGTACGAGATAGACAGGCGCATGAAGCGCGAAGCGTATGCGGCGGCGATCGTCCCAGTCATGCTCGATGTCGGCGACAGGGAGCGGATGGGAGCGCTGTTCCGGCGGGAGAAGCCATCGGTTGTTCTGCACGCCGCGGCGTGCAAGCATGTTCCGATGGTTGAACTGAACCCTGAAGAAGGGTGGCGCAACAATACCGAGGCGACGAAGACGCTCGCGGAGCTTTCGTCGGCCAACGGCGTCGAAAGGTTCGTGCTGATATCCACCGACAAGGCCGTAAATCCGGTTTCGGTCATGGGCAAGACGAAACGCGCCGCGGAGCAGGCCGTGATGGAGACCGGCGGCGGCTGCTCGTTCTGCGCCGTGAGATTCGGCAACGTGTTCGGTTCGTCGGGATCGGTGGTTCCGCTTTTCAGGGAGCAGATAGCCGCCGGCGGTCCGGTTACGGTCACGCATCCGGACATGAAACGCTATTTCATGACCGTCCGCGAAGCAGTAAGTCTCGTTTTGCAGGCGGCGTCCCGCAAAGAGAAGGCCGTTTACACGCTCGACATGGGCGAACCAGTCGGGATCGTCGCCCTTGCGGAGCGCATGATACGGCAGGCGGGCCTGCGTCCGTACGCCGACATACCGATCGTCTTCACGGGTGCAAGGCCCGGCGAGAAGCTTTTCGAGGAGATAGACGTTTCGGAGAAATCTGCCTACAAGACGGACATGGCGAAAATCTACATAACGCGGGTCTGAAGACAGCGGAGGCCGGGCCGTGTTCAAATATCGCGGATACATGCTCGATATAAGCCGTGACAGGGTTCCGACCATGTCCACGCTCCGTTTGATAGTCGATCTCCTCGCGCGTTGCAACTACAACCAGCTCCAGCTCTACACGGAGCACGCGTTTGCATACGCGGGGCACGAAGACGTGTGGGAGGACGCCGATCCGGTGACTTCCGGCGACGTCGCCAAGCTGCAGGCGTATTGCGAGATGCAGGGCGTTGAACTGGTGCCGAACCAGAACTCCTTCGGCCACATGGAAAGATGGCTCGTGCATCCGCGCTACAATGCGCTTGCAAAATATCCCAAGGGCGGCGCGATGACGCCGTGGGGAGAGGTGAAGAAATTCCCGACGACGCTCGATCCGGCCAATCCGGGTTCGATAGCTCTGGTGGAAGATCTTTTTTCGCAGCTGCTGCCGCATTTCAAATCGACTTTCTTCAATATCGGGTGCGATGAGACATTCGAGATCGCGGATCCGGGCGAATACCTCGACTTTCTTCTGAAGGTGATGGAGGCGGCGCGACGACACGGAAAGCGCCCCATGTTCTGGGGCGACACGATCCTGAGGCATCCGGAATCCATATCGCGCCTTCCCAAGGACGCCATCGCTTTGGACTGGGGGTACGAGGCGAACCATCCGTTCGAGAAGGAGGCGGCCGCTTTCGCCGCCGCCGGGCTCGATTTCTACGTATGTCCCGGAACGTCGGCGTGGCGTTCTCTCGCCGGCCGCGTCGAGAACATGCGCGAAAATCTCGAGGCGGCGGAAAGAGCAGGGCGGTTGTACGGCGCGAAGGGGTATCTGCTGACGGACTGGGGGGACGCCGGCCACTGGCAGCCGCTGGCGGCGTCGCTGCCCGGCATCATTCTCGCCGGATCGTTCGCCTTCTCCGGGCCGAAGGCGGCGAACATGGATCTCGAGCGCGAACTCGACCTGACGATGGACGCCCCTCTGGGCGGGCTTTTGCTGCGTCTGGGGACGTTGTATCTGATGGGAGGCGCCGTCAAGGCCAACTGCTCGGAGCTGTTCAACATACTCGCCAATCCCCACGGATATTCGCGTCATCCCGGTCTTACCCAGAACGTGCTCGACGAGATAAGCGGCGTAGCCGCGGGAGTCCGGCAGCAGGCCTCGCGCTACGCCGACCGGAATGATTGGGCGAAGGAGATCGTTTACATGGCCAATCTCGTTGATTGCGCCTGCCATCGCCGCGATGAAGGGCGGCTTAGGGATCTGCGCGACGAACACGGCCGCATCTGGAGGCTGCGTTCCCGGGAGGGCGGCCGGGCCGATTCCCTCGCCAAACTTCCGAGATTTTGAAGCGTCGGCCGCTTCAGTGGAAACGGCCCGCGGCTTTGAGCCGCATGAAATGCTCCTTGTCGCGCCAGGCGAAAACCTTGGCAGGGTTCCCGCCCGCGATCGCAAGAGGCGGTATTTCGCCGTGCACCACCGATCCAGCTTGTATTATGGCGCCTTCCCCGATGGTCGTGCCGGGAAGCAGTATTACGTACGCGCCGATCCACACGCAGTTGCCGATAGACACGGGTTTCCCCACATTTGTTTCGTCGTAAGGCAGGGCTTCTCCCGCATAGTTGTGGTTTCGCGTAAAGATTTTCAGCCCCTCTCCGGAATGGAACCAGTCGCCGATCTTTACTTCGCCGCCGCCGTAGATGAACGCCCCGTTGAAATTCACATGGTCGCCGAGTTCCGTTTTTCTGGTTACATGCACGAACCCGCGGCAATGAAGGTGACTGCCCACCCGCATTGCCCGCCGCCGGACAGGGAATCCGTAGATCGACCAAATGATCTT